>JAYSFH010000012.1:0-20884 GCA_041913405.1 Dongia sp.
GCCGCCGTGAAATTCTGCTCCGCGGCGGCGAGGTCCCGCGCCTCCAAGGCTATGATCCCGCGCAGGCAATGGCCGTGCGCGCGACTCTCCATATGCGCCGGATGCAGCGCCAGCACCCGTTCATAGTCGCGCAAAGCCGCGCCGCGCTCGCCCAGCGCGATGCGGACTTGCGCGCGATTGAAATGCGGCTCCCAATAGGGCGGGCTCCAGCGCAACGCGGCATCGTAATCCGCCAGCGCCGCCTGGTGTCGACCGGCGCGCTGCTGCAGCAGGCCGCGGTCGAAATAGGCCTCGCTGCTGCTCGGCTCGAACCGCAGCAGCAGGCTGAGATCCTCGATCGCACGATCCGGCTGCTTCATCGCACGATGCAGCTTGGCCCGGTTGTGCAGCAGGATGCCGCATTCGAGGGGGAAGCGCTGCGGCGCCTCGCGTTCCATCAACGCCAGCGCGGCATCCAGCAGATCGCGGGCGGCATCCTGTCGGCCCTTGCGCATTTCCACCAGCGCCATGGTGTTCATCAGGAAGGCGTGGTTGACGCTGCGGGTCTCCGAAGCCGGCAGGCGTTTCGTGTATTCCAGCGACCGCTCGATCCAGGCCTTTGCCGCGTCGTAGTCGTGAAGCGCCCGGTCGTAGAGCCGCGCGTTCAGGATCGCCATCGCATAAGTGACATGGGCGAGGATCGCCGGCTCCGGCGGTCGCGCCTGCACCTCGGCGCAGACCGCCTCGGCTTCCGGAATGCGGCCGAGCAGCAGCAGCGCGAACAGCATGTTGCGCGTGAGCTTGCCCCAGTCCTCGATCCGCGACGCGTCGAGGTGCGCGCGCCCGCATGCCGCCCATTCCAGTGCCGCGTCGTAGGTGGCCATCCGCATGGCGAGGTCGGAAGCGCGCAGCAGGAGCGTCGCCGCATCACCGACCTCGTCGAAGTCCGTGCCGCGCCAGAGCGCGCTGCCGGCGTGGAGGAAGCCGCGCGCCCCGGCGAGAAGGTCGGCGCTCTCATCTCCGGCTTCGCAGGCGATCTTCAACCGGTCGGGATCGCAGCGTCGGCGCAGGATGTCGATGAGTTCGCGGTCGGTCGGATCCGCGGCGCTGGCATGCCGGAACGTGACCGCGAGGCTGGCACCCGATTGCTCCAGCCAGGCCTGGAGAAAATCGGCGACCCCATGCGCGGTGCGCTGGGTCCAGGCCTGCGGATTGCCTTCGCGCGAGAAGCGGAAGGAATCATGCAGCTCGATCGGGACGGGAAACTGCGCGGCGATTTCCGGCGCGACCAGGAGCAGCGACAGCAGATGGTCGCCAGCGAGCGCCGCGCCCGCGGGCTGCGCGCAGACGAAGCGCACCAGGGCGCCGGCGGCCGAGTAAGGGCCGCGGCGCCCGCGATGCGCGTCTAACGTGGCGTGGAGGCTGCTCAGCCGCCGGTGGAGCTGACGCAGACCGGATCCTTGGCGCTGCCGGTCGGCGAGGAGATCATGCCGCCAGAGATCGAGCGGAGATCGTCGTCGCTGAGTTCATGCCCGGGCTTCTTGCTCGGGCCCGGCTTCGCGCTGCTCGACGGCTTCTGCTTGTTGGTCGGCATCAGATCCTCCTCGCTGGTTATGGACAGGCGTGGCGATGGTGGGAGACGTCGGGAACGCCGGCGCCTCCCGGTGATCTCACTGGCCCGGCTTCACCGCAGGCAGCAGCAGAGCGGGATCGGAGCTCCACTTCTGCTGGGTGTCGAGCTTGACGGTCTGGCTGGTGAAGTTCAGCGAGCCGCCGGCCGCATCGGCCAGCTGCTTCTCGGTGAGCTCGACCGAGCCTTCCGATGAGGTCTTCGCCAAACTGTCCGGGGATGCCGGTTGCGACTTCTTGGATTGAGACATCGCAATCTCCTGTGGCTGTTACGACCAAAGGCGCGGCCAAAAGCCGGGCCCTCTGATCCGTCGCATCCATCCCCAGTCCCGTTCATACTGCCTGGATGCCAGGATTCTGGCAAGAAGATGTGGAAAGTTTCACATTGGCGGCGCGTTCCGATGGGGTTAGTCTTGGAAGGTCGCTCGTTTGCGGACGGTTCTGGTTTGGACTTCGCGCAAATTTCCGAGCCCTCCGAACCACTTGAACGCGATCCGCGGCGCGGACGACCGACCTGAGGCAGGGATCCCGGGATGGCCGAAGCGGCCTCCCGGAGACGAGTTCGGGAGGGGGTATGACGGCCTCGAGCGAAAGGATCTTTCGGAAGGTGGCGCTCGAGCGCTTGTCCTCGCCCGAGCAGCTCGACCAGCTGGTGCCCCTGACCTCGCCGATCGGCTGGACCGCGGTGGTGGCGATTGCGGCCCTGGTCGCGGCAGCGATCGGCTGGAGCATCTTCGGCGTGCTGCCGACCTCGGTGAACGGCGCCGGCATCCTGGTCAGCCGCGGCGGCCATGTCTTCGACGCGATGGCGCCGACGCCCGGCACCCTGATCGACGTCGCCAACATCGGCACGGTGGTGAAGAAAGGCGACCGCCTCGCCTCGCTCGACGACACCGAGCTCCGGCAAAATCTCAGCCATGCTGAAGAAGTGGTGAAGGAGAAGCAGGCCGACCTCGCCAGCCTCGCCAAGAACTTCGCCGACCAGATCGCGCTGAAGCACAAGAACGCGATGGCGCAGCGCGACAACCTGAAGCGCGTCATTGCTGCCGCCGAGAAGCGCCGCGACTTCTACCAGGGCCTGCTCGCCAAGCAGGACAAGATCGTGCAGCAGGGATTTCTCACCCAGCGCTTCCAGGAGGAGACCCGCCGCTCGATGGACATGGCGGACCAGGAGGCGCGCAGCGCGCGCAGCGATCTCCTGCGCCTCGACGCCGAGGAATCCGACCTGGTCGGCCGCCGCGATCTCGCGGTGCTGGGCGCCGAGCAGGCGGTCAACGATGCCAAGCGCAAGGCGGCCGAGCTCGAGATCCAGCTCGACCAATCGACCGAGATCCTCTCGCCCATGGACGGCGTCATCACCGAGATCAAGGCGACGCCCGGCACCGTGGTCGCCCCCGGCAAGCCTATCCTCAGCATCGAGACCGCCGGCAGTGGCCTGGAGCTGCTGCTCTATGTGCCGCCGGAGTTCGGCAAGAAGGTCGCTCCCGGCATGGAGGTGGGGATCGAGCCCGCGACCGTGAAGAAAGAGGAATACGGCACCTTGCTCGGCAAGGTCGTCGCCGTTTCCGATTTCCCGATGACGGCGGAGGGCATGGCCTCGGTGCTGCAGAACCCGCAGCTGGTCACGCGCTTCATGGAACAGGGCCCGCCCTATGCCGTGCGGGTCGAGCTGGCGCCCAGCACCGACAGCGCTTCGGGCTATCGCTGGTCCGGCGGTCCGGGACCGACGGTCAAGCTGAGCAGCGGCACCACGGTGCGCGCCACCGTCACCACCGATCGCCGCGCCCCGATCAGCCTGCTGCTGCCCTTGCTGAAGGGGCAGGCCGGCCTCTCCTCCTAGAGCGCGCACGCCATGGGCAAGCGGGTGCGCACGCCAACGGTTCTGCAGATGGAGGCGGTCGAATGCGGCGCCGCCAGCCTGGCGATGGTGCTGGCGCATCACAAACGCTGGGTGCCGCTGGAAGAACTGCGGCTGCGAGCCGGCGTCTCCCGCGACGGCACCAAGGCCAGCAACATCCTCAAAGCCGCGCGGCATTACGGCCTCTCCGCCAAGGGCTTCCGCAAGGAACCGGAGGAGCTGACCGGGCTGCCGGTCCCCTCCATCATCCACTGGAACTTCAACCACTTCGTCGTATTCGAAGGCTTCTCGGGCAAAGACGCGCATATCAACGATCCCGCCTACGGCCATCGCAAGGTCAGCCTGGAGGAATTCTCGGAATCCTTCACCGGCGTCGTGCTGGCGATGGAGCCGGGCGAGGGTTTCATCCGCGGCGGCGCGCCGCCGGCGCTGATCGGCGCACTCTGGGAGCGGCTGCAGGGTTCCGGCACCTGTGTCGCTCTGGTGCTGCTGATGAGCCTGCTGCTGATCGTTCCGGGCGTGGTGACGCCGGTCTTCGCCAAGGTCTTCGTCGACGACATCCTGATCGGCGGCCTCAACGACTGGCTGGGGCCGCTGCTGCTCGGCATGGCGGCCACCGCCCTGCTCCGCGCCGCCATGCTCTGGTTGCAAAGCCACTATCTGCTGAAGCTCGAGAGCAAGCTGGCGCTCGCCATGGCCAGCCGCTTCGTCTGGCATCTGCTGCGCCTGCCGGTGGTTTTCTTCACCCAGCGCCATGCCGGCGATCTCGCCAACCGCTTCACCGCCAATGACGATGTCGCACGGCTGCTTTCCAGCGGCCTCGCCACCACGGTCTTGAGCCTCGCCACCTCGGTCCTGTTCCTGATGGTGATGCTGGCGATCAACCTGACCCTGGCGCTGATCGTGCTGCCGATCACCCTCATCAACATCCTCGCCTTGCGCCTGGTCGCGCAGTACCGCGCCACGGCGGCGCAGCGGCTGATGAAGGACCGCAGCGCGCTGATGGGCGCCACCGTCGGCATCGTGCGCTCGATCGAGACCATCAAGGCCGGCGGCCTGGAGCAGGATTCCTTCGGCCGCTGGGCCGGCTTCCATGCCAAGACCATGGCGACCAGCCGCGACCTCGACCGCGCCGGTGCAGCACTCGGCGTGGTGCCGCCGCTGCTGACCGGCCTCGGTATCGCCGCCTTGCTCGGGGTCGGCGGCATGCAGGTGATGGCCGGCAAGATCTCGGTCGGCGACCTGGTCGCCTTCCTCGCCCTCGCCGCCGCTTTCGCCGACCCGATCGGCCAGATCCTCAACATGGGCACCGCGCTCCAGGAGATCAAAGGCGGTCTCGCCAGCGTGCGCGACGTGCTCGCCTATACACCCGACACGCGCTTCCTCCGCGACGATGACGCCCAGCACTGGCCGGCGCGGCTGCAGGGCGAGGTCACGCTGCGCGGAGTCACCTTCGGCTATAACAGCCAGGAGCCGCCGCTGATCATCGACTTCGACCTGAGCGTGCGACCGGGTCGCCGCGTCGCTTTGGTGGGTGCTTCGGGCAGCGGCAAGTCGACGCTCGGGAGATTGGTCAGCGGGCTTTACGCGCCCTGGTCCGGCAGCATCGAGATCGACGGCGTGCCGCTGGCCGATATCCCGCGCAACGTGCTCGCCAACTCGGTCGCCTATGTCGACCAGGACGTCTTCCTGTTCCAAGGCTCGGTGCGGCAGAACGTGACGCTCTGGGACGGCAGCGTCGATGACGTGGCCTTGTCCTCGGCGCTGAAGGACGCCGCGGTGTTCGACGAGATCGCGGTGCGTCCGGGCCGCCAGGATGCCGAGGTCGCGGAAGGCGGCATCAACTACAGCGGCGGCCAGCGCCAGCGCCTCGAAATCGCCCGGGCGCTGTCCGGCGATCCCGCGGTCCTGATCCTCGACGAGGCGACTGCCGCGCTCGACCCCGTGGTGGAGAAGGAGATCGACGAGAGCATCCGCCGCCGCGGCTGCACCTGCATCATCATCGCCCATCGCTTGAGCACCATCCGCGACTGCGACGAAATCGTAGTGCTGCAGGAAGGCCGCGTGGTCGGCCGCGGCCCGCATGCGACGCTGATCGAGACCTGCGACGAATACCGGCGGCTGATCCATGCCGAGTAACGTCGAATCCATCGCCGGCCTGGTGGCGCTGCACGGTGTCCCGGAGCGGCTCGCCGCCGACGCGCCGCTGCGGCTCGACACCTATTCCGGCTTCTTCCTGGTGCGCGCCGGCTATGTCGATCTGTTCGTGCTGCCGCTGATCGACGGCGAGCCCTTGGGCGCACGGCGCCATGTGCTGCGGGTGCCGAGCGGCCGGCTGGTCGCCGGACTGCCCGCTGCGGAGAATGCCGCGGTCATTGCCGTCGGCGGGCTCGAGACCGAGATCGAGCACCTGCGCTCGATCGAGCCGCTGACCCTGCCCTCGGCCGCCGAAGAGCCGCTGCTCGACCTCTGGATCGCGGCGCTCGCCGAGGCCGCCTTCGGCCCGGCGCCGGCCTGGCCCGAGCTGCTGCCCGAAGCCGGCGCCGAGGCCGCTTGCGCGGCCGGCGGGCGGCTTCATGCCGGCCGCAGCGTGATCTGGATCCACGCGACGGAATGCAACATCGGCGACGGCGATCTCGCCATGACCACCGCGCTTCCGCTCGCCGCCGGCTTCTTCCTGCGCGCGCGCAACGACACCCGCGCCTTCGCGCAGCCGACCAGCGCGATGGAGATCACCGATCTGCGCGACGGGCTCGCGGCGTTCCACCGCTTCGCCGCCGCTTCCATCGCCGCGACCCTCACCGAACATGACCGTGTCGCGCAGCAGCGCCTGGAGACGCGCGCCGCGCTGGATGCGAAGACCATGTCGGGGGCCATCCAGCGCCTCGCCTTGGTCGGCCGCCGCAAGGCGCGCGCCGCGGCATCGCCCGATGCAGCGCCCCTGGTCGCCGCCTTCGCCGCCGTCGCGGACCGTCTCGGCGTGCCGCTCAATCTCCCGCGGGTCGATCTCCGGCAGAAGACCCTGCCGCAGCTCGCGCGCCTGACCGGCTTCGGCTTCCGCCGCGTGCTGCTGCGCGACGACTGGTGGCGCAGGGACAACGGCCCGCTGATCGGCCATGTCGCCGAGACCCATTTGCCGGTGGCGCTGCTGCCCGACGGGCGCGGCCATACCTGGATCCTCGACGGCAACGGCGAGACCCGCGTGACCGCGAAGATCGCCGAGACGCTGGAGCCGGAGGCGATCACCTTCTATCGCCCGCCGCCGCCCGAGATCCGCTCGCTCCCGGGCCTGGCGCGACAGATCTTCCGCGGCGCCGGCGGCGATCTCACCGCCATCGTCGCGATGGGGCTGCTCGGCAGCCTGGTGGGCACGCTGACACCGATTGCCACCGGATTTCTGTTCGAATGGGTGGTGCCGCGCGCGGAGCTCGGCGCACTGGCCGCGGTGATCGGCGGCCTCGCTCTGGCGGCACTCGGCGTCGCCTGCTTCGACCTGGTCAAGGCGATCGCGCTGGTGCGGCTGGAATCGCGGATGGAGGCCGGGCTGCAGCCGCTGATCCTGCAGCGCCTGCTGTCGCTTCCGGTCGGCTTCTTCCGCAATTTCGGCACCGGCGACCTGACCGACCGGGTGCTGGCGATCCAGCGGATCCGGCACCTCATCACCGGCACCGCGATCACCTCGCTGCTCTCCGGCGGCTTCGCCCTGGTCAGCCTCGGTGTCATCCTGTTCTACAGCTGGGTCCTCGCTTTGCTCTCGATCGTTCTGGTCGGCGTGGCCGCCCTGGTCACCGCCGGGCTGGCGATCGCGCAGCTCCGCCACGAGCGCGAGGCCGTCAAGCTCGGCGGACGCGAGGACGGGCTGGTGCTGCAATTCGTGCAGGGCATCAGCAAGCTCCGCGTCTCCGCCGGCGAGGCGCGGATGTTCGGGCTCTGGGCCGAGATCTTTGCCGAGCGCCGCTCCGCCTTGGTGCGCGGTCAGGGCTACGCCAATCTCCGCACCACCTTCTACGGCTGCTATCCGATCATCGCGGCGCTGCTGCTCTACAAAGTGGCAGCGGGATCGCTCGGGCCCAACGGCCTCTCGCTCGGTGCCTTCCTCGCCGTCAGCACCGCTTTCGGGCAGCTGCTCGCCGCGATGATGGCGGCCGGCGCGTCCCTGGCCGGGGTGCTCGGAGCGCTGCCCTTGTTCGAGCGCTTGAAGCCGATCGTCACCACCGAGCCCGAGCGCCAGGACGACAAGGCCGATCCCGGGCCTTTGAGCGGTGCCATCGAGATCAGCCGGGTGAGCTTCCGCTACGCACCCGAGGCGCCGCTGGTGCTGGACGACGTCTCGCTCCGGATCGAGCCCGGCCAGTTCGTCGCCATCGTCGGCGCATCGGGCAGCGGCAAGTCGACCCTGCAGCGCCTGCTGCTCGGCTTCGAGACCGCCGAGAGCGGTGACATCCTCTATGACGGCCAGCCGATCGGCAATCTCGACACCTCGGCCTTGCGGCGGCGGATCGGCGTGGTGCTGCAGAGTGCCCGTATCATGAGCGGCAGCATTCACGAGAACATCACCGCGGGCCTCCCCTACTCGCTCGACGAGGCCTGGGACGCGGCGCGCATGGCGGGCCTTGCCGCCGACATCGAGGCGATGCCGATGGGCATGCATTCGGTCTTGATGGAAGGCGCCTCGACCTTGTCCGGCGGCCAGCTGCAGCGGCTGATGATCGCCCGCGCGCTGATCGGCAAGCCGCAGGTGCTGATCCTCGACGAAGCGACCAGCGCGCTCGACAATGTCAGCCAGGCGGTGGTGACGGATTCCTTGAACCGACTGCACGCGACGCGGATCGTGATCGCGCATCGGCTGTCGACCATCCGCGACGCCGACAGGATCTTCGTGATGGACCGCGGCCGCCTGGTGGAGTCCGGCAGCTTCGACGCGTTGATGGCCGGGGACGGAACTTTCGCGGCGCTGGCACGCCGCCAATTGCTCTAGCGAACGGAGACGGGGCATGCGCAAAGCGCTTTACATCCTGGGACAGTTGAACGATGCCGACATCCAATGGCTCGCCGACCACGGCCGCACCCGGCAGCTGCGGGACGGCGAGGTCGTGATCCAGGAAGGCCGGCCGATCGATTCCCTGTTTCTCAACCTCGAAGGCGCGCTGGCGGTCACCGCCGGCGACGGCGTCGAAGTGGCGAGGCTCGGCGCCGGCGAGTTCGTCGGCGAAATCTCCTTCGTCGATTCCGCGCCGCCCTCCGCCACGGTTAAGGGTGTCGGACAGTCCGCGGTGCTCGAGATCAAGCGCAGTGCGATCCAGCGCAAGTTCGCCGAGGATGTCGGCTTCTCCGCCCGCTTCCACCGCGCGCTCGCCGTGTTCCTGGCCGATCGCCTGCGCGCCGCCAACCGGCGCCTTGGCTACGGCAAGCAGGGCGATCTCGATTCCGATCAGATGCTGGATGGCGAGCTCGACATGCCCGTGCTCGACACCGTCTCCCAGGCCGGCGACCGCTTCACCCGTTTGGTGGTATTGCGGGCGCCCGGCTGAGGCCTCAGCCGACGCGGCTCAGGAACTCGACCCAGGGCGCAAGCTTGTCCGGCAAGGGCTTGCCGTCGCGCAAGGCGACCAGGATCTGCCCGTCGAAGCGCAAGGCGGTACCGTGCGGCATGACCCGGAACGTGGTCTCGTTGTTCGCGTCGAGTGCCTCCAGCAGCACCGTGTTCAGCCGATCCACCGCCACCGCGCGTGACGCCACCGGTCGAATCCAGCCGGCGCAACTGAGGCTGAGCGTGTTCGCCAGCAGGTCCTGGGCGTCGGCGCCCGGCTCCAGGCAGTCGCGCAAGCGACTCGGCCCGTCCGCCAGCTTCGCGACCAGCCCGCGCGCCACCGGATTGTCGAAGGCGAGATCGCCGGCCTCGGTCGTCATCTTGTACTCGACCAGCGATGCCGGGCGCATCAGCGCGAAGGTCATCGCGAACAGGCGCTCGCGCCGCTCGTCGTCGTCGAGCACCCGCGGCTGCAGCGCAAAGACGTCGCGGCGGAAGCGCTGGAACATGAAATAGTCCCGCACCAGCTCGCGCCGGTCGGGGTCGGCGATCGCCTCCAGGGCCTCGCGTGCCTTGGCGCGCAGGACGAAGCTGTCGAAATTGTCGCGCAAGGTCGCCGAGCCGACCGGGATCAGCCCGATCGCCGCCATCTCGCGGCGCACCTCATCGACGTAGCGCGGCCGCCAGGCCGGCGCCAGGTATTCGTGCGCGAAATAGGCCTCCGGCCGCTTCGCCCGCTCTTCGGCGAAGCCGACCGCGGTCGGGCTGGCCGCCAAGGCAGCGGCGCCCGCCTGGCGCAGGTTCTCCGCGGCTTCGGCCGCGGCCGCGAAACGTGCGATGCTGTCGCCGGCCCCGCCTTCGGCCAGGGCGTGGAGCAAATGCTGGAACGGCCCGTCCGCGGCCCAGCCCGGCATCGAGTTGTAGCTGACGTAGACCAGCCCGCCCGGCTTCAGGTGGCGCGCGATGAAGCGGCGCAGCGACGCCGCGGCCGGCTCGTCGATCCAGGCATAGACGCCATGCGCGGTGATGTAGTCGAACTGCGGCAGCTTGCGCTCACATGCGGTCTCGAAATCGAGCGCGTGGAAGGTCAGGTTGCCGATCCCGGCGCGTTCCGCGACCGCCTGCCCGCGCGCGATGTGGTCCGGCATCACGTCGACGCCGTGGAACGCGCCTTCGGGATGCGTCGCGGCGAAGATGATTGGCGCCATGCCGGGACCGCAGCCGAGCTCGCACCAGGCGAAGCCGTCCTTGCGATCGGGTGCGGCGAAGCCGTTGAGGGTCGCGACCAGGTCCAGCCATTCCGGCGCCAGCTCCGAGGTGAAGCCCGCGATATAGGGCACGTCGGTGACATAGCGCATGTCCGCCGCCACGCGTCCGTCGGAACCGGGATGATCCATGAGGGGTAGGACGCGCGCCCGACCGAAGCGGTTCGAGCGCGCGTCCGAAACGTCAGCCGCGGATGTAGGCGTCCATGGCCTGGAACGCCTTGTCGGCGGTCTTGGCCTTGCCACCGGCGACCTTGGTCAATTCGTTCTCGGTGAGCTCGATGCCGGCATCCTTGCCGGACTTGGTCAGGCTGTCGGGCTTCGCAGGCTTCTTCGACATGGAATGCTCCAAGGGCTGTGAGAAAGGATGACGGACGGCAGCCTCAGCCGGAGATCAGAATGTCGGTCAGCTTGATCTTCAGATATTCCAGCTGTTCGCCCTTGACCTTCTGGCCGCCGGCGACCTGCTGCAGCTCCTTCTCCGAGAGCTCGACCGAACCGTCCGCCGAAGTCTTCACCAGGCTCTCCTGGTCCTTCTTGGAAATCTCTTTGGTCATGCTGCGCTCCTGCTTGCTGGGAAAAACGCGGCCCCACGGTCCCCCTCGCCAAAGCCGGTCGCGCCGGTCTGTGCGAAGGTTCACGTAAAAACGCTACGCTTCGCTTGGATTCGAGGCAAGAGATTGTGTGACTCTCCACAATCCAGCCCCGAGCTCCGGAAAGCCGGGAAAATCGCACCATTCTGCGTCGTCCCGGCGAAACGGCTACCGTGACCGCCGTCACAAACTCGGCTGCGGGGCGTAGGGCCGTCGTTATGCGGGCGCCGGCGCCACGTCTTCGGCGGGTGGATCTTCAGACTCCACAACCGTCTGGGCGGGGTCGCTCCGATGCAAGGACTGAGGCGACGCGAACAGCTGCCACTTCACGAGAACGTCCGTGCGCGGCCGAATTGCGCGTTGGGTTTTCGGCACGATTTGCGGGCATTCGTTGCTGTATCAATGCGCGAATTGCCGATAGACTTTTACCCCGCCTCGGGCTCCGCCGACGGCACTCGCTGATCAACTGGAAACGCATGACCGCAGAACGACCCGGCGCAGCAGCGGTGTCCGGCGAAGAGCGATACCGCGAAATCTTCGACGCCGCCCCCGTCTCGTTGTGGGACGAGGATTTTTCCGCGGTCGCCGCCTTCTTCGACCGATTGCGCGCCGAGGGTGTGATCGACCTGCGCGCGCATCTCGCGTCCCATCCCGAGCATGTCCAGGAGGCGATCCGGCGGGTCCGGATCATCGACGTCAACGCCTTCACCCTCGACCTGTTCGAGGTCGAGCGGAAGCAGGACCTGCTGCAATCGCTCGACCGGATCTTCCTGCCGGAAACGGCGCCGGTCTTCGTCGATGTGCTGGTGACGCTGTGGAACGGGCACCGCCGCTTCGACGGCGAGACCCGCATGCGCACCCTGAGCGGCCGCGCGATCGAAATCGCGTTCTCGATCCGCTTCCACGGCCCGCGGTTCGAGCGGACGCTCGCCAGCGCGCAGGACATCACCGCCCAGAAGACCGCCGAGCGCGCCCTGCTGCGCCAGAGCCGGCGGCTGGAGCGCCTGAACCAGATCGCAAAATCCGTCGCGACCGACATCGACAACCTCGAGCGCGTGGTGCAGACCGTCACCGACGCGGCGACCGAGCTCTGCGGCGCCAAGTTCGGCGCCTTCTTCTATAACCGCCGCGACGAGGCCGGCGAGAGCTACACGCTCTTCACCCTGTCCGGCGCGCCGCGCTCGGCCTTCGAGAAATTCGGCCTGCCGCGCAACACGTCGATCTTCGAGCCGACCTTCCGCGGGCTCGGCACCATGCGCTCGGACGACATCCGCAAGGATCCGCGCTACGGCCACAATCGGCCGCACCGAGGCATGCCGCAGGGCCATCTGCCGGTGGTTTCCTATCTCGCCGTTCCCGTCATCTCGAGCACCGGCGAAGTGCATGGCGGCCTGTTCTTCGGCCATGACCAGCCGGGCGTCTTCACCAGCGACGCCGAGGCGATCATCGAGGCGGTCGCCACGCATGCCGCCATCGCCCTCGACAACGAGCGGCTGGTCCGCAGGTTGCGCGCGGAGAGCGAGCAGCGCCGGGCCACGGCACTGACCCGCAGCCGGCTGGCGGCGATCGTCGAAACCTCGGAAGACGCGATCCTGACCAAGGATCTCGACGGCGTCATCACCAGCTGGAACCAGGGTGCCAGCGAGCTGTTCGGCTACAGCGCCGAGGAAGCGATCGGCCAGCCGGTCACCATGCTGATACCCGCCGACCGCCGGGACGAGGAGCCGTCGATCATCGAGCGGATCCGCGCCGGCGAGCGCATCGAGCCCTACGAGACCGTGCGACAGCGCAAAGACGGCACGTTGATCGATATCTCGCTCAGCGTGTCGCCGCTGAAGGACAGCACGGGTGCCATCGTCGGCGCCTCGAAGATCGCCCGCGACATCACCGAGCGCAATCGCGCCCGGGAACACGAACGCCTGCTGATCCGCGAGATGAACCACCGGATCAAGAACCTGTTCGCGCTCGCCAGCAGCATCATCGGCCTCAGTGCCCGCGACGCCGACAGCCCGCAGGCCCTGAAGGCCCGAGCCACCGAGCGCCTGGCCGCCCTGGCGCGGGTGCACAGCCTGACCCTCGCGCGTCACGGCCATGACGAAGTCGCGGTGCCAACGCCGACGACGCTCCACGCCCTGATCGAGGCGATCCTGGCGCCTTACGAGGCGGACCCGGACGGCGGGCGCCGGATTCGGCTGAGCGGAGACGACGTCGCGCTTTCGGCTTCGGCCATCACAAGCTTCGCGCTGCTGGTGCATGAATTCGCCACCAACGCCGCCAAATACGGCGCCCTCGCCGGGGAGCGCGGGACCATCACCATCGAGACCCGGCGGAGCGGCGATCGCCTGCTCGTCAGCTGGGTTGAGCGCGAGGGTCCGCCGGTGACGGCCCCGACTTCGGTTGAGGGCTTTGGCAGCTATCTCGCCCAGGCCACGGTGAAGACCCTCGACGGTCGAATTGCACATAGCTGGGATGCCAAGGGCGTGACGGTCCGGCTCGACGTTTCGCTCGCCCGCGCCCAAGGCTGACCACCCCACCTCCTCAGCTTCGGAGCCGATACTGCACGCGGGTGTTCGGATCGGCGCAATTCTGCGCCAGTCGGCACGGAACGGCTCTGCAATGCCGTCGTTACCTCTGCTGGAACTGTGCCCTGGTCGACATCACGGATTGTCCGTCAAATGAACACGCCTGCATCTGCCGTCGTCCTGATCGTCGAGGACGAGCCCCTCGTCCGGCTCGATGCCCTGGAGACGCTCAAGGGCGCAGGCTATTGCGTGATCGAAGCGGCCAACGCGGACGAAGCAATCTCGATCCTCGAAATGCGCCGGGACATCCGCGTCGTGGTGACCGACATCCAGATGCCGGGCTCGATGGACGGATTGAATCTGGCGGCCATCATCCGCGATCGGTGGCCACCGATCGCGCTGATCGTCACCTCCGGTCAGATCGTCGCGGGCGAGCAGGATCTCCCGGAGCGGGGCCGCTTCCTGCCCAAGCCCTACAGCGGCCCGCGCCTGGTCGAAGCGATCCAGGCCTCGCTCTGACGGGTATTTTGACCACGAAGAAAGGCCCGTCGCGAGGCCAACCCCGCGACGGGCCTTGTTCTCTAAGCCGTTCGATCTAGTCGAGGGCGCGCTTCGCCGTCTGCGAGAAGTGGCGGCGCTTCGCCTCCTCGACGAAATGGCGCAGGCGCCCGCCCATGCCGCCTTCAGTCTCTTCCGCGCCGCCGCTATCGTCGACCGATCGCGGCGCCGGCGCGATCGACTTCGGCTCCGGGCGCGGCAGGCCATCCTGCTCGGCCTCGCGCATCAGCTCCAGCTTGCGCGTCTTGATCCGGGTGCCGAGCGCGTTCATGTCGACGCCCTTGCGCTTGGCCTCGGCGAAGACACCGGTGCGCGGCTTCTCCTCCTCCTTGACATGATGCTTGATGTATTCGGAGAGCACCTTGACCTTGGCGTCGTACATCGGCGCGCCGGCGCCGGACTGCATCAGGTCGTTGACCATGACCTTGGCGCCGTCATGTTCGACCTGTGCCTCGTCCATCTTGTCCTCTTCCACGTCCTCGCGGCGGCACGCCGGATAGAGAATCTCCTCCTCCAGCAGAGTGTGGATGATCAGTTCATTGCAGATCTGCTCGACCAGCTTCTGCTTGGCGCCGCCCTGCGCCTTCTCGGCCTTCTTGAACAGGCCCTCGACCTTGCGGTGGTCGGCCTTCAGCAGCGCAACCGCATCCGGACCGGCGCCGCGCCCCGGACGGCGCGCGGGAGCGCGGGACTGCTTTCGGGCCGGGGTCTTCTTGGGTGATTTCATATCCTGCCTCGCTCATATGCTGGGTTTTGACCGCGCGGCGGCGTTCCGCCGCTTTCCTCACTGCAGTGTGATTCTCCAACCCATGCTATGAATGCGGGTTCCGCCCATATCGCCCAGCGACGCTGGATTGCAGCACAAGAGTCACCGGATTTGCCTTGTCCGCCGCCGTGTCCGGTGAGAGCGTATCCGCGTTGGCATCGGCTGCCTGGCGAAAGAGGTGTCGCATGTTGCAGTTCCTCGGCGAGACCGGCGTCTATCTGCCCCAGAAGGGCGCGATCCGCATCACCGCTCTCACAGTCGGCGCGCACATCGGCTGCCTGGCGACGCGCTCGGCGCTGAGCGCCATCGGCTGCACCCGCGAGGACACGCCGCGCGACCTGGTCGACCGCTTCGAGCAGAATCGCCTGCTGTTCGAGATTGCGGCCATGATCAAGTATCGCCGCTCGACCAATCCGAAGGTCTCGATCTTGCTGATCAGCGATGAGGACCTGAAGAGCCTCGAGCCGGCACCGCGGGACGCGCCCGCCGCTACGGCAGAGGCTTTGGCGGCAGCACCCCGGAAAGTTCGGCAACGGCCGGCGCATCTCCGATAATCAACGGCTGACGCCAGCGGCGGATATCGCCGTCCGGTCCCGAGAAGACCTCGAGCGGCCGCCACGCGCCCTTGTCGATCGTCCAGACGTCGCGGTCGGTGGCGCGCACCAGCGCGAGGCCGCCGGCGACGTCCCAGATATTCGGACGCTCGAAGCGCGCAACCCGCAACAGCCCCGCGGCCACGAAGGCGCATTCGATCGCCGCCGAGCCGGTTTTGCGGGTGTCCCAGAGGAAGCCGAAATTCTTGCCGCCGCCGGGATCGCCCGCCAGGCGGCGCTGCACGCCGGGATTGACCTTGAGATCGATCGGCACGTCGTCGAAATGCAGCGACCCGCCGATCCGGCCATGATAGACGCCGGCACGCAGCGCATGGGAAGCGGCGCACCAGACCGCGCCCACCACCGGACGGCCGCGATAGAGTACGCCGATCGAGGCCGCGAACAGTGGAAAGCTGTTGATGAAATTCGCGGTGCCGTCGATCGGATCGACCGCCCAGACGAACTCCGCATAGGGTCGTTGGCCGGTACGTTCGTTGATTTCCTCGCCGATGATGTCGTGGCTCGGAAAACGTTCCGCGATCCGCGCCCGCAGCAGCACCTCGACCCGGTGGTCGACCTCCGAGACGGGATCTCGATAGGCGAGTTCGTCGCCTTCCTTGCGGGCGAGGTCGCTCTTGTACTTGATCGCCAGGATGCCGCCGAGCGCGGTCACGATCTCGGCGCCGGCCAGGCGCGCAACCTCGACCGCGGTCCGCTCGATCTGCGCCAGGGTGCGGTCATCCGGAAGCTCCGCCGGTCGGCGCGCGGCTTCACCCATCATCTCTTCTCCTTCTTTCCCGGCTTCCTGGCGGCACTGTTCGGCTTGCCCTGGGGTGCCAGGATCTCCAGCTGGCGCTCGGCGACTTCGATCGTCACCAGGTCGACATTGTCGCGCCTGGCCTTCTCGTGGGCCTCATCGTTTTCGCTGGCTTTCTTCTTGCGGTTCTTCAGGTCCTCGCTCGGCGCGGTGGCCTGGCCCGGCATCAACGGGAATTTGTCGTCGATCCTGAGATCCATGCCGTTCCAGGCGATCGTCACCTTGGCGCCGGGCGCCACGGCGACCGGCGGCGGGCCGACCACGCCGGCGTCGAGATCGTCGTCGATCAGCGCATCCAGCCATTCGAGCAGAGCGCCGCGATGCTCGGTCGTCACATAGGCGACGTCCAGCAGGTTGTCGCCGGGATCGGCATTGGGCGCCAGGCGCAACCGCGGACCGACTTGGGCGATGTTCAGGATCTCGATCAGCACGACCTCATCCTCGATCCGGGTGCCATCCACCGTGACATACAGGCGCTCGGGCTTGGCATGCTTGATCGCTTGCCGGAAGGCGATGCGGCCATTCGTGATGCGGCGCTTGCGGCCCTTCGCGCTGCGGTCCTTCGCCTCCTTCGGCTTCGGCGTGGTGGCTTCGGCCAGCGAGCCGAGACCGACGCCTTCGATGAAGCGCTGCTCGCCCCAATGCGCATGCGCGATTCCATGCGAGAGCTTGCGCAGCGGTGTCTCGTTCCACCGGGGAATCAGCGCCTCGGGCGGCTCGGTGATCCCGAGCGAGAGCGCGATGTTGTTGGAGGTGCCGATCGGCAGGATCGCCAATGGCGCCCGTTGTTCCGGCTTCGACAGCAAAATCTTGGCGACCTTGGCGATGGTGCCGTCGCCGCCGGCCGCGACCACCAGGTCACCTTGCTTGTCGAGCTTGGCTTCGAGGTCCGGCGCCTTCGAGTTCCGATATTTCACGCGATAGCCCGCCGCCTCGATCATCACCGTCAAGGCTTCCAGCGACGGTTCGCGGATGCCAGCCGAAGCGTTGTGCACCAGGATTGCTTTAGGCGCCAAGGAAGCCCCCTTCTTTGCCCGATTGAGTTTGGCCGATTGAGTTCGCTCTGAATTAACCCGGCGGGGCGGCCAGTGGCTCCCCGCGCCGGGCTCGGGCGGAGCGCAAAGCGGGGGCGGCAGGCCGAATCGGATAAAGGCCTTTGCGCCCAGGCCTTGTGGCCAGCCGCTGTCGCATCAACGCAACAAAGTCGGATGGAACGATGCAGGCAGGCCACAAACTGGCCTGCCAAAGCCACAGGCTTCGCAATGCTACAATGGTCGAATGCTGTGTACGGCTTGTCGCGTTGACAAGGCAGCCGATTGTGGCCTTCAATTCATACAACCACTAATGCTGCCCAGGGAGGGATCGCCATGATGAAGGTGCTGGTCGCAGACGATCACCCCTTATTCCGTGAAGCCATCGTCGGCGCCCTGCAAGGCATGGACGACGATGTCGGCGTCATCGAATCCGGCTCGATTTCCGAGGCCTTCGACCAGGTTGCCGGCCATGAGGATCTCGACCTGATCCTGCTCGACCTCCGCATGCCGGGGATGAGCGGGGTGAAGGGCATCCGCGCGCTCCGCATCCGCCGCCCGGACGTGCCCATCGCGGTCATCTCGGCGCTGACCGACAGCTTCGTGGTCCGGGAATGCCTGGATGCCGGCGCCATCGGCTATATCCCGAAGTCGCTGCCGCGGGCCGAGATCGCCAGCGCGATCAAGACCATTCTCGACGGCGGCAGCTACACGCCGTCCGAGGAGCAGGCGGCGAAGTCGGAGCCGGTGACGGAAGAGGCGCCGGTGATCGATGAAGCGGTGCTCTGCCGTTTCGAGCTTCTGACCAACCAGCAGCGCCGCGTTCTGGAGCTGATGGCCCAGGGCATGGCGAACAAGCTGATCGCCTATAACACCAACGTGCAGATCACCACGGTGAAGTCGCACGTCTCGACATTGCTGCAGAAGCTCGGCGTCACCAGCCGCACCCAAGCGGTCATCCTCTACGAGAACTACTGCCGCTATATGTCAGCGACGAACCGAGGCGACCAGGGCGCGTAGCCGCGCCGGCTTGATCGGCTTCGGCAGCAGGGTGGCCGCCGGCATCTCCTGAATGGTATGCGCGACTTCGGCGCTGCGGTCCGCGGTGATCACCACCGCCGGTATCTCGGTGCCGAGCTGCTTGCGCAAGGCGGCGATCACGTCGGTGCCGAGCACGTTGTTGTCGAGGTGATAATCCACCAGCAGGATGTCCGGCCGCCGGCCGCTTGCGTTGACCGCGGCGAGGGCCTGTTCCTGGTTGGGTGCCGCGAGATAGTTGCAGCCCCAGGTGCCGAGCAGGTTGGCCATGCCCTCCAGCACATCCGGCTCGTTCTCGACGATGAGCGCGTTGATCTGGTCCACGGCCGCGTTCGATACCGGCTCCGGCTTCGGCACTTCGATCAGCTCCGTGGCCTCGGTCCCGAGCGGCACCAGCACCGAGAAAACCGAGCCCTTGCCGGGCTCGGAGCGAACCTTGATCGGGTGATTCAAAAGCCGGCTGATGCGCCGCACGATCGAGAGTCCCAGGCCATAGCCCTTCTTGCCGCCGGCGACGTCGGTCAGGCGCTGGAACTCCTGGAAGATCTCATCAAGGCTGTCTTTTGGAATGCCGATCCCGGTATCGGCGACCTGCAGCTCGACATGGTTGCCGCGCCGCCGCGCACCGAACAGGATCCGGCCGCTCGGCGTGTAGCGGCAGGCATTGGTGAGGAAATTCTGCAGCAGGCGCCGAAGCAGCCGCACATCGGTGTTGACGATCAGCGACGACGGCATGAAGCGGAGCTCGATCCCGCCGCGCTCCGCCAAAGGCGCGATCTCGTCGTGCAGCGAGGTCATGACCGCGGTCAGCGGCACGCGCTTCATGTTGACCGCGACCTTGCCGGCATCGAGCTTGGAGATGTCGAGCAGGATGTTGAGGATATCCTCGACGTTCGACAGCGCCTGGTCGACCTTGCCGATCATCGGCGGCAAGCCTTCCGGAAGCTGCCGGTCCTGCATCGCCGAGACGAACAGCCGCGCCGCATTCAGCGGCTGCAGAAGGTCGTGGCTGGCATCGGCCAGGAACTGGGTCTTCGAGAGATTGGCGCGCTCGGCCTCGACCTTCGACTTCTGCAGCTCGGCAGCGATGCGGCGGCGTTCCACGACTTCGGAGAGCAGGGTCTCGTTCAATTGCTGCAGCGACGCCGTGCGCTCATAGACCCGGCGTTCCAGCTCTTCCTTGGCGGCCTCGAGGATGCGTTCCGAGCGGCGGCGCTCGGTGATGTCCTGGATCAACACGAAGAAGCCGACCACCTGGCCGCGCGCGCCGCGATGCGGCACATAGGTCGCGAGGCCGAAGCGCGGCTCGCCGTCCGGCGAGGGCAGCTGGGTGTCGAACACCACCGTCGAGCCACGGAGCGCGCGGTCGATATAGGGCTTGCGCATGCCGTATTCGACCTCGCCCAGCACGGCCTTGAGGTCGCGGCCGAGGATGCGCTTGCCGTTGCGGCCGTAGGTGGTGCGATAGGCACGGTTGACGAACTGGTAGTGTTCCTCGGTGTCCACGTAGGACATCATGGTAGGCATGGCGTTGGCGAACAGGCGGATGCGCTCCTCGGTGTCGTGCAACGCCTCCTCGACCATGCGGCGCTCGGTGATCTCGGCATAGGAGATGACGAAGCCGCCGTCCGGCATCGGGTCGCGCTTGATCGCGAACCAGCGGCCGTTGACCGAGACTTCCGCCGGGGTCGAGGCGTTGGCCGTCACCAGCAAGGACGCGGTGCCGAGCTCGGAGACCTCGCGCTGATCGTTGAAGCGCTGGAAGCTGTGCAGGGTGGCGCCCGGCGTGGTCAGCGAGGCCGGCAGCTCCAGCAATTCGCCGTAGCGCCGGTTCGCGGTCACCAGGCGCTGGTCCTTGTCGAACACTGCGACGCCGATCGACATGGATTCCAGGGTCGCCTGCAGATGCAACGAGCGTTCGGCCAAGGCGCGCTCGCGCTCCTGCCGTTCCGCATCCTTGATGTCGGTGATGTCGGTGTAGATCGAGGCGATGCCGCCTTCCAGCGACAGGCGGTCGTTGACCTGGATCCAGCGGCCGTTGGAGAGCGCATAGACCCAGCGCCCGGAGCCGGAGCTCTTCGCGGACTCGCGCTGCTTCAGCCGGTCGGCCACCCATTGCTCCGAGGCGACGTCCTCCGGCGTCACGATCGAGCCGTCCTTGAGCGCGCGGGTGATCAGCTCCTCGAAGGTGATGCCCGACCGGATGTCGACCGAAGGGTTCGGCCAGAAATCCATGAAGCGCTGGTTGCAGAGGATCAGCCGGTCCTTGGGATCGAAGATCGCGAAGCCTTCGGAGATGCTGTCGATCGCGTCGCGCAGGCGGTTCTGCGCGGTGAGGCCCACCACCACCGCCTCATTGAGCTCGCGGTTCGAACTGGCGACGGCTTCCAGCGCCTGTTCCAGCTCGCGGGTCCGTTCCTTGACCATGCGGTCGAGCGAAACGGCGGCCTGGAACAAGTGGTAGGCATTGCCCTGCAGGTCGAGGCTGTGCTCGACATGCTTCATCAGGGCGCGGTTGATCTCCTTGAGCTTGGCGACCTCGCGCTTCAGCGCCGCGCGCTCCTCCTCCGGCGTCGGGGCGGACTGCAGCGTTGCGGACGGCGTTGTCGCGGGCAGGTTCATCGCTTCACGTTGTTCCCGAAGGCAATGCCGGTGAAGGTCTGGCTCATGTGCATGGTGCCGAACTGCTCGCCGTAGGTGTTGAA
>JAYSFH010000013.1:0-1837 GCA_041913405.1 Dongia sp.
CAGGCGGTCGGCGACGGCCATCGCGGCTCGCTCTCGGCCAATCACCATGTCTCCGTGCCGATCGCCGAGCGCACCGACTGGGGTGCCGGCGCCGAGGAACTGGCCGAGCTGGCGCGCCTGCGCGAGGCCGGCTTCATGGTCGAGCCCTTCCCGGTGCCGATCGCCGAGGAAGGCGACCCGCTGCATTACGCGATCGACTTCGATGTCTCCAATCCGGGCCTGCGGCATTTCCGCATCTTCGCTTTCGGCGCGGGCAAGTTTCTCGGCGAACATGCTTACGAGCATCCCGGCCTCGGCTTGTTCTCGCCGGCCGAGATCCTGAAGCGCAAGGGTGTGGTGGGGGCGCAGCTCGCGATCGTCACGCCCGACTGGCAGGCGATCAAGACCCGCCGCGCCGGCTTCAAGCTCTTGAGCCAGCTCATCGTCGAGAACCGCCGCACCGGCGACCGCGACGTGACCGAGTTCCAGAACTGCTGGCGCAATTGCGGCGTGGTGGTGCCCGGCATGGCGACCTTCGCCGGTCCCGGCGCCGCGGTCTTCGGCCGCACCAATCTCTTCGCCCGGGCGCGCCACGGCGGCGGCTACCGCACCGGCCTGCTGGTGGTGAACGGCAGCGGCAGCATCGATTACAAGCGCGACGGCACCGCCGAAGTAACCGTCTTCAACACAAGCGGGCAGGGGCGTAGTGCAAGCTTCTCCTTGCCGCCGTTCGGCTGGCGCCTGGCCTGGATCGACGAGGTTATCCCCGATCTCGCCGGCCATCTCGGCACGGCGGGCAACGGCGCCCTGCTGGTCGGCTCGAAGAATGCCGATCTCAACTGCCAGATCGTGACCGTCTCCGATGCCGGCGCGGTCTCGCTGCAGCATATGTGGGGCTACTAGGGAAGGTCCCGGAAGCGCTTGTAGACGAGGCCCGGCCAGTCGTGGATCGACTTCAGCACCGCGACGATCCGTTCCGAAGCGTCCCCGTCGCCATAAGGGTTGACCGTACCCTTGAGTTGCAGCGTCAGCGCCTCTTGGATTGCCGCACCGATCGCCTTGCGCTCCGGTGGGCAGTCGATCACCGATTTTGCGCGCAGGCGGCCGTCCTGCCGGCGCCCGATATTCACCGTCGGCACGTCGAAGCTCGGCGCCTCGTAGAGCCCGCTGGATGAATTCCCCACCACGGCCGCGGCGCGGCGCATCAGGTTGAGATAGCGCTCCGGTCCCAGTGAGGTATGGGCAACACTGTTCGGTCGACGCCGGGCGAAGGCCTCGATGGCGGCGTTGAGCGCCCGCCCATCGGCATCGGCATTGGCCAGGGTGAACACGACGGTGATTGCCGGATCGACCGCTTCGAGCGCCGCCAACAATTCGTTCAGCTGGTCCATTGAGGGCAGCGCATCGAGCGTCACCGGGTGGAAGGTCGTCAGCAGAGTGCGCTCGCCGAGTTTGTGGCCGAGCGATTTCTCGAGATCGGCGGGTGCGATCTGCGGCGCGCGCAGGATCGCGTCGATCCCGCTGCTGCCGACCGTGTGGATGCGCTCCTCGGCCTCGCCCAGTTGCCGCAGGCGGCGGGCAGCATCCGCATTGGTCGGGAAATGCAAACTCGCCATCTTGCTGATCGAATGCCGGAAGGCATCGTCCAGCGCGCCGTCGGTCACGTCGCCGCCGCAGAGATGGGCGATCGGGATCTTCTTGACGTAGGCGGCCTGCGCGGCGGCGAAGATCTCGTAGCGGTCGCCGAGCAGCAGCACGAGGTCCGGCCGCAGCTCCTCGAAGGCTGCCGCGAATCCGGCGACGCCCTTGCCGATCGCCGCGGCCATGGCGTTCGCGTCGTCGCCCTCGCCCAGGATCG
>JAYSFH010000013.1:1875-3031 GCA_041913405.1 Dongia sp.
CCGAATGCCGGGGCGAGATGCATGCCGGTCGCGACGACGGTCAGCCGGAAGGAGGGCTCTTCCTGGATCCGCCGGATCGGCCAGAGCAGCAGCCCGTAATCCGCCCGGCTGCCGGTCACCACCGCGATCTGGCGGATGCCCTTGATCATACGCGCCCGAGAAAGGGCGAGCTCGGCAGGTTGATGATCCGCGGCTGCAGTCTCTCCGCGACATCGAGCGGCATGCGCGGGCAGTCCTTGTACATCGGCAGGTGATGGGAGAGGCGCCAGCAGGCGCGGGTCATCAGCCCGGCATCGTGGCAGGCCTGCAGGATCGCGTCGCGCCGCGCGAGATCCGGCGCGTCCATAAGCAAGGCCGAAAGCCAGTAATTGCCGCGGCTCTCTTCGGGCTCGCGGAACACCGAGACGCCGGGCATGCCGGCGAAGATCTGCTCATAGCGCTCCTGCACGCGGCGCTTCGAGGCCAGCAGCTCCGGCAGCTGCTCCAATCCCGCGCAGCCCATGGCGGCATTGATGTTGGGCAGCCGGAAGTTCCAGGCCACCTCGTCGTGGATGAACTCCCAGGGATGTGGCTGCTTCGCCGTGGTGGTGAGATAGCGGATGCGCTTACCGACTTCGGGGTCCTGGCTCAGGATCGCACCGCCGCCGCCGGTGGTGACGATCTTGTTGCCGTTGAAGCTCATCGCCGCGATCGGCGCGAGGTTGCCGCAGTTGCGGCCCTTGTAGCTGCTGCCGATCGCCTCGGCCGCATCCTCGATCACCGGGATGCGCCAGCGCGCCGCGACCTCGTTCAGCGCGTCCATGTCGACCGGATGGCCGAACACATGCATCGGCAGGATCGCAGCGAGGCGCCGGCCGCTGCGGCGATGCCGCGCGCCGGCATCGGTCAGCTCGGCGATGTCGTTCAAGTATTGGCCGAGCGCATCCGGATCCATGCCCAGCGTACGTTCGTCGCTGTCGACGAAATGCGGCACCGCGCCGACATGGGCGATCGCGTTGTTGGTGGCGACGAAGGTGAGGCTCGGCGAGAGAACTTCTTCATCGGCCTTGACGCCGGCGACGCGCAGCGCGATCTCGATCGCGACCGTGCCGTTGGCGACCGCGGCGCAGGAAGCGGCCCCGGTCAGGTCGCAGAGCATCTGCTCGAACTTTGCGAC
>JAYSFH010000013.1:3041-9635 GCA_041913405.1 Dongia sp.
CGTTATAGGAGACCCAGCCGGTATCCAGGCAGTCCTTCACATAGTCCCATTCATGGCCGGTGAATTTCGGCTCGTGCAGCTGGACCGGCTTATCGCTCGGACCGACGACCGAACGGATCGCGGCGACGATCTCCGCCGGAGATGCCTGGCGCTCAGACTTGATAGCGGCTTGGGTCATACCCTTCGAGATTCCGTGGATCCTTGAACCAGGCGATGGTCTCGGTCAGGCCGCGCTGGAATCCCTCGCGTCCTGAATACTGCGGCTTCCAGTCGGTCAGCGCCTTGGCCTTCTCGGTCGCAGCCCAGAGCCGCTCGACCTCGCTGGCATCGGGGCGCAGGCGCTGCTCATCGACGCTGATGGTGATCTTGCGGCCCATCAGTTCCGCAATGATGTCGGCGGCGTCGCCGATCGAGACTTCGAAATCGCTGCCGATATTGGTGACTTCGCCGACCGCCTTCTCCGAACGCATCACCGCGATGAAGCCGGCCACCGTGTCCTTCACGTAGCAGAAGTCGCGGGTGGCGGTGAGATTGCCGAGGCGGATCTCGTTCTTGCCGCTGGCGATCTGGGTGATGATGGTCGGCAGCACCGCTCTGGCAGACTGCCGCGGTCCGAAGGTGTTGAACGGCCGGATCACCGCCACGGGGAGATTGAAGCTGCGCTGGAAGGCGATCGCCATCTGGTCGGCGCCGACCTTGGTGGCGGCATAGGGCGACTGCGCATTCAAGGGATGCTTCTCGTCGATCGGCACATATTGCGCCGTGCCGTAGACCTCGGAGGTCGAAGTGTGGACGAACTTCCTGACCCCGAGATCCTTGGCCGCGCTCAGCAGGTTGAGCGTGCCGTTGACGTTGGTGTCCACATAGCTTTGCGGGGCGGCATAGGAGTAGGGGATGGCGATCAGCGCCGCCAGGTGGAGCACAATGTCGCAGCCCTGGACTGCCGCCCGGGCGCTGCCGGAGTCGCGGATGTCGCCGGTGAAGAAGTCGATCTTCGCCTTCACATCCTCATCCAGCCGGTCGAGATGCCCCCGGCTGCCGAAGCTGTTGTAAAGGCAGAAGGCGCGGACGCGCGCCCCCTGGCGCACCAGGGTTTCGGTCAGATGCGAGCCGATGAAGCCGTCGGCTCCGGTTACCAGAATCCGGTCGTCCGCCATGGTTTTCCGCGAGAATCAAGTCGGTAGTGACATAAAATGCGCCGGAGTATAAGCATGGGCCGAGCGCGCCGACAAGTTAACGGAGCCCGGTTTTGGGCCGGTTTTGGGGGCGTCGGAGGGAGATTTGGCGAGCGATCGGGTCATAGTCATCGCGGAAGCCGGTGTGAACCACAACGGTTCTCCGGAGATGGCCCTGCGCCTGGTCGATGCCGCGGCGGAGACCGGGGCGGACCTGGTCAAGTTCCAGACCTTCAAGGCCGAGGCCCTGGTGACGGCGAGCGCGCCCAAGGCCGACTACCAGAATCGCAACGCCCCGGAATCGAAGTCGCAGTTCGAGATGCTCAAAGCCCTCGAGCTCGACCGCGCCGCGCATGAGGCGCTGATCGCCCGCTGCAAGGCGAAGGGCATCGGCTTCCTCTCGACCCCCTTCGATCCCGACAGCGTCGATCTCCTGACCAGGACGCTTGGCCTCACGCTGGTCAAGGTCTCGTCCGGCGATCTCACCAACGCGCCCCTGCTGCTGCAGCTGGCGCGCAGCGGCGCTGATCTCATCGTCTCGACCGGCATGGCGACCCTTGAAGAGGTCGAGGATGCGCTGGGCGTCCTCGCCTTTGGCTATACCGAGAACGGCGAACCCAGCGGCGATGCTTTCAAGCGCGCCTTCGCCAATCCGGCGGCGCGCGCGATGCTCGCCCGGAAGATCACCTTGCTTCATTGCACCAGCGACTATCCGGCCAAGCTCGACGACATCAATCTCCGCGCCATGGACACCCTGGCCGCGCGTTTCGGCATCCCCACCGGCTATTCCGACCACAGCGTCGGCATCGCGGTCTCGATCGCGGCGGCCGCGCGCGGCGCGAAAGTGATCGAGAAGCATTTCACCCTCGACCGCGCGCTGCCCGGCCCCGATCACAAAGCCTCGATCGAGGCCGGTGAATTCAAGCAGATGGTGGACGCGATCCGCGCAGTCAGCCGCTCCTTGGGTGAAGCCGCCAAGGCGCCGACCAACGCCGAACTCTCGACCCGCAAGGTCGCGCGCAAAGCGATCGTGGCGGCGCGGCCGATCTCCAGCGGCGAGGCCTTCTCGCTCGAGAACTTGACTGTCAAGCGCGCCGGTGACGGCATCGCGCCGATCCGACTCTGGGAAGTGGTCGGGCGCAAGGCCAGCCGCGCCTACGCCGCCGACGAAGCGATCGAGGCATGACCAAGCCCGTGGTTATCCTGGGCGGCGGCGGTCACGCCCGTGTGGTGATCGATGCGCTGCGCCGCGCCGGTCACGTGATCGCCGGCGTGATCGACCCGAAGCCCGAGGTCGCCGAGAATCTGCCGGCAGGCGTCAAATGGCTCGGCAGGGATCTTTCTCAGGCGAAGGCGCGTGACTTGCAAGTCGCGATCGGCGTTGGTTCGCTCGAGGCGCGAGCCGACAATGCGCGCATCAAGCTGTTCGGCGAGGCCAAGGTCGGGGGATTCGAAATCCTCTCTGTGCGCCATCCGAGCGCGATCGTGGCGGCCGATGTCGCGCTCGGGGAAGGTGCGCAGATCATGGCCGGCGCGATCCTGCAGCCGGGCGTGCGCACCGGTATCAACTGCATCGTCAACACCGGCGCCAGCCTCGATCATGACTGCCGCCTCGGTGACCATGTGCATGTGGCGCCCGGCGTGGTGCTTTCCGGCACGGTCGAAATCGGCACCGGTGTGCATCTTGGTACGGGCGCCATCGTCATCCAGAACATCAAGATCGGCGACTGGGCGATGATCGCTGCGGGCGCCATCGTTACCCAGGACGTGGACCCGGGTGGGCGCGTCATGCCGGGACCACAGAGAGAGCTATGAAGAACTGGCGTTCCGCGATCCTCACCAACAATCCGTCGATCCGGCAGGCGATGCAGGCGATCGACCAGTCGTCCTTGCAGATCGCCCTGGTGGTGGACGGCAACGACCATCTGCTCGGCACGGTGACCGACGGCGACATCCGCCGCGGCCTGCTGCGCGGGCTGGACCTCGACTCGCCCGCGGCCCAGGTGATGAACACCAAGCCCAAGGTCGCGCGCCAGGGCATGAGCCGCGCCGAGTTCATCGAGCTGCTGCGCCGCTACGAACTCCACCACCTGCCGCTGGTCGACGAGACCGGCCGGCTGGTCGGGCTCGAAAGCGATGTCGAGCTCTATGAGGGCGCGGAGAAGGAAAACTGGGTGGTGCTGATGGCCGGCGGGCTCGGCCAGCGCCTCCGCCCTTTGACCGAGGACATGCCTAAGCCGCTGCTTCCGGTGGGCGACCGGCCTTTGCTCGAGATCATCATCAACCGCTTCACCGCCCAGGGCTTCCGCAAGTTCTTCATCTCGGTCAACTACCGCGCCGACCTGGTCGAAGCGCATTTCGGCGACGGCGCCAAGTTCGGCGCCGAGATCCGGTATCTGCGCGAGGACCAGCCGCTCGGCACCGGCGGCGCGGTCGGCCTGCTGCCGGAGCGGCCCGCCTTGCCCTTCGTGGTGATGAACGGCGATCTGCTGACCACCATCAACTTCGAATCCCTGGTCGATTTCCACCAGCAGCACGAGGCGGACCTGACGCTCTGCGTGCGCCGTTACAGCCACCAGATTCCGTACGGGGTGGCGGAAATCCAGGGCGGCGAGGTGATGTCGATCGTCGAGAAACCGAACCATGAATGCTTCATCAGCGGCGGCATCTATGTGCTGAGCCCCGCGGTGTTCGACCGCCTGCAGCCGCAGCGCCGGGTCGACATGCCCGATCTGATGCGCGAGCTGATCGCCGAGAAGCGCCGTGTCACCGCTTTCCCGGTGACCGAATACTGGATCGACATCGGCCGCATCGAGGACCTCGAACGCGCCCGCCAGGAGATCGATCTTGTCGGCTAGCAGTCCGTTCGAGCGGCTGCCCATCCCGATGAACATCTACGGCACGCTGGCGGTGCCGGCGCCGACGCCGCGCAATCTCCTGCGCAAGCGCCTCTACCTGGCCCGCCTCGCGCTCGCCTCCGCCTTCGGCAGGATCGAGCGCGCCGGCCGGTCGATCGCTGCCGGCATCGACTGGAGCAGTTGGAAGCCGGGCCGCCCGACCGTGCTCTGCTTGAAGCGGGCGACCTTCATCAAGGACGTGCAGGAAGCGCGGGCCAGCACCGATATCAACTATGTGACCGTCCCCGCGACCCGCATCAAGCGGATGCAGGAGCGATGGATTCCACCGGAATGGCGGATCCAGTCCTACTTTACCGATCTCCTGAACCACGACCTGGCGCCGTTCCGCCCCTATCTGCAGCGTTTCGCCGAAGCCTTCCTGAAGGAAGCGGCGAAGGCGCACCCGTTCGAGGCGGTGATGGCGGGCAACACCGACTATTGGCAGGACGAGGCGGTGCGGCTCGGCTGCCAGGCGCTCGGCATCCCCTTCCTCGTGCTCTGCCGCGAGAACTATACGATCGCCCAGGACCGCGCCAACGTGCTCAACCACTACACCAAGGCGAACTTCCACTATTCGGGCACCGGCGTTGCGGTCTATTCGGAAATCTCCAAGGCGACCATGGAGAGGATCGGCGCCTATCCGCCGGGCGCCATCCAGGTGACCGGCGCGCCGCGCTTCGACCAATGGCTGGCGCTGAAACCGGTGCCGGAGGCGGAGCGCAACTGCATCACGCTGGTTTCCTACGCCTACAAGATCTACGAGGCGATGGAGAATTTCCGCGACGTGGCGGAGATCTTCACGACGCTGGCGGCGCGCGAACCCGGCCTGCGCTTCGTGCTGAAGCTGAAGAAGAGCAACGAGGATGTGGACGCCTTCGCGCTCTATCCACAGTTGAAGGATTCCAAGGTCGAGCTGACCGCCGACTGGTCGCTGGTCGATCTCTACCCGAAGTCACGCGCGGTCGTCGGCTGCAACTCGCTGGCGGTGGCCGAAGCCCTGTTGTCCGGCACTGCGGTCATCGTGCCGGCCTGGAAAGACGCGCTCAAGAACCCGGACACCTGCCTCTACCACTACAGCGTGCCCGAGCACGTGAAGTGCATCTACTTCCCGCGCTCGGTCGAGGAGTTCCGCGGGCTGATGGAGCGTGCCATCGCCGGCAACCTGCCGCCCTTGGGCACGCCGGAAGAGCGCCTCGCCTGTTTCAACGAGCATATCGCCTTCACGCCCGGCAAGAGCGCCGCCTCGAAAGTCGAGGCCTTCATCCGGCATTTCATCGCGAAGAAGTAGCCGCGCTCACTGTTCCCAGGGCACGTGGCGGAGCTTCCAGTCGCCGCCTTCTTTCTTCCAGAGATGCGGCGAGCGGGCCTGGTCGCAGAGCGCGATGAAGTGCTCGGGCTCCATCTCGATATGCTCCATCACCTCGGCGAAGTAGCGGTGCGGGAACTCGCCGTCGAAGCGCTTGACCAGCGCGATGCCGTCGTCGCGGGTGAGATGCCGGTTGCGGATCTCCTGCGAGGCGTCGTAGGTGGCGCGGCCGAGGCCGAACTTGATGTAGGTTGTGTAGTAGTGGAAGCCGTCGATCTTGTCGTCGAGGCTGTTGTACTTCGAGTAGGTGCCTTCAGTGCGCGACGGGTTGGCCTGGAAGCCGCAATTCTCGACCGCGTAGTAATAGGTCTCCTGCGGCGTCCAGGGCAGGTAGTAGCCGAGATAATGCACCTCGAGCTGCTTGTTCTCGAGCTCGTCGGCAGAGATCGGCAGATAGGTCTTGATGTCGGTGAGCGTCATGTCGTTGCGCTCGAGCAGCTCCTTGACCGCGACGCCGCCCAGGAACATCTCGTCGAGATGCTGGTAGGTGAAGTAGGACTTGTCCCGGAGCGAGCTCATGTTGTCGCCGATCGGGTTGCCGTACTCCGCCTCGTTCTCGCCATAGAAGATCAGCGGGATGTCGAACTTGGCGGCCAGCTTCGGCGCCAGGTTCTTCTGCCCGATGATGAAGCTTTGGAACGGGTGCAGCAGGTTCTCGATCGCAAGCCGGGTCAGGATGCGGTGCACCCGGCCGTTCGGCTTGAAGCTGATGTTGTCGAAACCGCCGACATCCAGCCAGTTGCGGAAGTTCTTCAATCCGATGTCGGTATAGAGAATCGGCGGCCAGGTCACGGTCAGCGGATTCATGCCGTATTTGTAGCGCAGGATATGCGCTGCATAGACGCTGTCCTTGCCGCCGGAACCCGGGCAGACACAGTCATAGCCGCCGTCGCTGCGGCGATGCTTGTCGAGAAGCTTCAAGAGCTCCTTCTCGCGCGTCTCCCAGTCGATCACCTGGGTGCGCTTCCATTCGTTCCAGCGGCAGGCATCGCAGACCCCCTCGGCGTCGATCTTCAGGGTCGGCGTGATCCGGTTCTTGGTATGCTTGAATTCCGGATAGGAGGACGGCCGCTGATTGGACATCAGGCAGCGCTTGCAGAACACGACCTCGCTGGGCAGGCCGTAATAGGCTTCGAGTGGTGCGCTCACGCCGGTT
>JAYSFH010000013.1:9645-17604 GCA_041913405.1 Dongia sp.
AGTGATGCGATCGATGGTCTTGTAGACGTTGAGGCCGGTCGTGCCGCTGCGTTCGGGGTGGAACTGCATGCCGAAGATGTTGTCGCGACCGACCGCGGCGCAGATCGTCGCCGTGCCGAAGGCGGTCTGGGCGAGTTCGTCCTGCACCCGCTCCGGCTTCACGAAGAAGGAATGCACGAAATAGAACATCGCGCCCGGCGCGGTCTCGCTGAGCGGCGTGCCCTTCCAGGGCAGACCGTTGCGGACCGGCGCCACCGGGCTCCAGCCGACATTGGGGATCGGCAGGTTGCGGTCGTTGGGGCCGGCTATCTCCGGCAGCTTCACGACGCTGCCCTCGATCAGCCCCAGGCCCGGCGTGCTGCCGAACTCGGTGCTGCTTTCCATGAGGAGCTGCATTCCCAGGCAGATGCCGACGATCGGCTTGCCCGCGGCGGCCGCGTCCTTGATCGGGGCGACCAGGCCGCGGCGATTGAGCGACTCCATCGCCTTCGGGAAACCGCCGACACCGGGCAGGATCAGCGCGTCGGCGGCGGCAACGGCCTTCGGGTTGGTGGTGATCTCGGCGTCGATCCCGGCCTTCAGGCAGGCCTGCGCCACGCTGAACAGGTTGCCGAGATCGAAATCGATGATGGCGACTTTAGGGCTCTTCGACATCAGGCGGCCGCTCGCGTCATCCGCGGCTGCAATCCACCGGCGGCCAGCTTCGCCTTCAGGTCCGGCACGGTCGTGCTGGCGACCAGCTTGAAGCCGTCCATGCGGTGATGGCGCAGGAACTCGGTGTTGCCTTCGTCTTCGAATTCCTTGAGATCGACCGGGATCTTCTTCACTGCGTCGTAATGCAGCATTGAGGCGAGCGCGATCGCGTCCGCACGACCGGTCTGCACCACGTCGAGGGCATGCTTTGCCGAGCCGCAGCCGCCATGGGCGATGACCGGGATCGGCACCACTTGCGCGATCCGACGCGTCAGCTCGACGTCGAAGCCGCGCCCGGTGCCTTCGCGATCGACCGAAGTGACCACGATCTCGCCGGCGCCGAGCTCGCCCAGGCGCTTGGCCCAGGCGATCGATTCCACGCCGGTATATTCGCGGCCGCAATTGGTGAAGCAGAGATAGCCGCCGTCGGGCTGGCGGATCGCCTCGACCACCGCGACGATGGTCGAGGAGCCGAACTCCTCGGCGACTTCCTTGATGAACTCCGGCCGCTCGATCGCCGCGGTGTTGATCGCGACCTTGTCGGCCCCTGCGCGCAGCACGTTGTAGACGTCCTGAAGATCTCCCGCGCCGTCTCCTTGACGATCTCCAGCAGGCTGTTGCGGCCGTAGAGGCTGGCGACCGCGTCCTGGTAAAACAGCTCGTCGACCCCGTCCTCGTAATACTTGCGCGCAAACGCCGCCGGACGGCCCAGTACGCGCAGTCCTTCGAGATGGATGCCCTTGACGAGATTGGGACCCTTGATGTCGAGGCGAGCGATCAGTCGGAAAGGCATGAAGGCTGAAAAATCCAGTCGCTGCCCCAGTTGTCACCGATGAGGCCGGAATGCCGGCTTGGATAGGGCCGAGGGGCGGAATTGTCAAGGAAACCGCCCATTTGCGCCATTATGGCTCACCCCGGCGCGGCTTATTGACGAACCGGCCCCACTCAATTAACTCCCTGGGCTTTCCACCGGAAAGCCTGGATATGACCGACCTCCTGAGTCGCACCCTCGCGGCGGATACGCTGAAATGCATCGACGTCGGTGCCCGCGGCGGCTTGCAGCGGGGCTGGCTGGCGTTCAAGTCCCTGATGGAGACCGAGGCTTTCGAGCCCGATCCGGTCGCCTGCGAGAAGGAAAAGGCCGCAAACCGACCCGGCGAGCATTGGTATGCCTTCGGTCTCGGCGCCAAGACCGGCCCGGCCAAGCTCTACGTCCTCAAGAAGCCGTCCAGTTCCTCGCTCTACCCGCCCAACCCGGAGATCATGGAGCGCTACGCGCCGGGCCAATACGGCAAGCTGGTCGGCACCATGGACATCGAGGTCATGTCGATCAGCGACTGCCTCGACAAATACCAGCGGCCGAACCCGAACCTGATCAAGCTCGACATCCAGGGCGCCGAGCTGGACGTGCTGAAATCGATGTCGGAGAAGCACTGGTCCGACCTGCTCGCTCTGCAGATCGAAGTCGAGTTTCTCGAATATTACATCGGCCAGCCGCTGTTCGGTGAGATCGACGCCTTCATGAAGAGCCGCGGCTTCGAGCTGTTCGACATGCTCCCCGACCGGCGCTATCGGGTGAAGGACGGCATCGAGAACGCGTATCTGAAGCAGTATCTCAACATCTCGCGCAACCGCCGCGACATCTCCTGCCGCCTGGTCGCCGGCGACGCGCTCTACTTCCGCCCGGCGGAAGAGGTGCTGGCCCGCGGCGACCGCGCCTGGTGCCTCAAATACCTGCTGATCCTGATCCTGCACCGCTGCCTCGACGAGGCGCTCTGGTTCCTCGAGACCATGCAGGAGCGGAAGCTCTTGAACGCCGCCGAGCGCGACGAGCTGATCGCCCTGGTGGTCAGCAAGAAGCCGACGCCGACCCTGATGCAGCGAAATGACTGGTTCGGCAGGGTCACCCGCAAGCTCTCGAAGAAGTTCAACATCGGCCGCGGCCGCAAGATCGACTACTGGCTCGACCGCAGCTGGGACTTCTGATTTACCTCCCCCGTCTTCGGGGGAGGCCGGGTGGGGATGCCGCCGACCCGGTCTAGCGGTTGAAGCTCCCCATCTGATCGGGCCGTCGCCCGTTGCTCCTGTCGCCGGCCAGCGCCTTCTCAAGGTGATGCCGGAGCAGGGCGCCGAAGCGCGAATTGCCGAGCCCGGCCCGGTGCGGGCGCTGCATCAGGTCGACATCCGGCTTGCCGTTGCCTTCAATCAGGCAGGGGCCGTCTTCCAGGATCGCGACGTCCCAGCCGACCACCACCCGGTCGCCGATCACGTCATGGGCGCGCTTCACCAGTTCCAGTGCCTCGGGCCAGAACGGCAGGATGCGGCCCTCGATCGCCGCGCCGGTGGCCGGGTGTGTCTTGTGCCAGGCGGAATCGATGCTGACGCCGAGGTCGGTGGCGCGGCCGAGCTTTCCGGTCGCCAGATCGACCGCCGCGGCGATGCCGCCCGCATGGATGTTGTCCACCAGGGCACCCGACCGCTGCGGCATGCGAAAGACCGCATGGGTCGCCTCGATGCCGCCGTGCTCGTCGCGCACGGTGAGGATCCGCGCGGTGGCCAGCGCGCCGGTGGTGAGATCGCCGAGGGCCGCGTGGTTGGTGAGGCAGTATTCGACCACGCGCTTCTCCAGCGCAGCCCGGCGCTTCAGATGCTCGCCGAGTTCGGCCTCGCTCAGGCTGCGGCCCTCGGCATCGCGATAGGTCCCGTCGGCATAGGTCCATCGCTCCGCGCCGCGGCCGCCGCGGCCGAGCTTGATCTTGACGAAGAGATCGCGCGGCGGAAAGCCGGTCATCGCCGGGTCGGTGAAGTCGATATGTTTTGGCCCCACGATCGCGATCACCGTGCCGGCGCGCAGGCCGCGCTCCCGGCAGAGCTTGGAGAAATGAACCTTGCTGGCGAAGGGCACGGCCTTGTCCCGGCGCTGCTTGCGATCGACCAGCCAGCGATAGATGAAGGGCTTGACCTGGACTCGCTGCAGGTAATCCGCGGCATGGGCCCGGCGTTCGTCGTCGTGGAACTCGAAGGTGTAGTACCAGAGCGGCGGCACCATCCACTTTGCCGCCACCGCGATCTGCTCGATGAACTGCCGGAACGGCGACTTGCCGCTGGTCTTGGCACGGCTGGAGCCAAGCCGGATCGCGAGATAGGCCGCATGCAGGATCGTGCTCGGCCACCACAGGATGATTGCGGCGACGAAGCACAGGCGATCCGTCCAGCTGCCCCGCCGCCAGGCCCCGCGCAGCCACTGCCGCCGGAGATAGCCGTTGGCGCTGCCCGGCGCGTCGCGGCCGAGCCCGGGCAGCGGCGGCGGATACCAGGTGATCAGCATCGCGGCGAAACTACGTGAAGCGGTATTCCGTCACCTGGCGATAGACTTCGCCCGGCAGCAGAGTCGCCTGCGCGAAATGCCGGTTGTGGATCGCGTCGGGAAAGCGCTGCGCCTCCAGGCAGAAGCCGGCATGCGGGAAATGCTTCTGCCCGGCGACGCCCGGGGCGGTATGCCGCACCACGGCCCCGGTATAGAGCTGCATGCCCGGCTCGTTGGTCGCGCATTCCAGGGTCAGGTCGCCGGTCGGCGACACCACCTTGACCGCGACATCGCCGCTCTCACCGACCGGCGGCAAAGTGTCGAGCACGAAGTTGATGTCGTAATCGAAGGGCTTGCCCTGCCCATGCCGGATCGGCCGCAGCTTGCGGAAGTCGTAGGGCGTATCGCTGACACTCACGATCTCTCCGGTCGGGATGAGGTCGGAATCGAGCGCGGTGATGAAGCCCGAGGCGACCTGCATCTTGTGGTCCCAGATCTCGGCATTCTCCGCCAGCGTGAAATAAGAGTGGTTCACCAGGTTGACCAGCGTCGGCGCATCGGTGGTCGCGGTCATCTCGACCCGGATGGTCGCCGGCTCCAGCAGGCGATAGATGCAGAAGACCTCCAGGTTGCCCGGATAGTTCTCCTCGCCCGCCGGCGAATGCAGGCGGAAGGTGACGCTGCTCTCGTTGTGGTCGGCGACCTCCCAGACCCGCTTCGCATAGCCGACATTGCCGCCATGGAGATGCGTCTTGCCGTTCTCGTTCTTGGCCAGCTGGAAGCTCTTCCCGGCCAGGGTGAACTGCCCGTTGGCAATGCGGTTGCCGACCCGGCCGCAGGTCGCGCCGATCGAGGCATGGCCGGTCCGATAGCCGTCCAGCGTCTCATAGCCCAGCACCACGCGCCGCTTCTGCCCGTTGGCCAGCGGCACCACAAAGTCGCGTAAGGATGCGCCGAAGCTGATGATCGAAGCCTCCGCACCGGCGGCGGACTTCAACCGGATTTCATGGACTTGTTTGCCGTCGGCCTCGCCGAAGGGTGCAATGCTCACGCTCTTTCTCCCACCGAATCGCTGATCGGGCGCGAGTGTCGCTCAATCCTCGGTAAGGCCGGAAGGCTTTTGCTTGTTCTATTTCTGTTCTCAGGCTAGAATCGCGCCATGGCCCGACGCGCCGGCACCGCCGACCTCCCGTTGCACAATGGCCGCGTTCCGCCCTGGCTGGCGGCGCGGATGGTGAGGCTCGGCACCGTCATCGCCGAGGCGATCATCCTGCATTACGGCCGGACCGAGTTCCTGCGCCGACTCTCCAATCCCTTCTGGTTCCAATCCTTCGGCGCCGTCATGGGGATGGACTGGCATTCCTCCGGCATCACCACCAGCGTGATCGGCGCGCTGAAACGCGGCCTCGGTCCGCGGCAGAACGAGCTCGGCCTCTATGTCTGCGGCGGCCGCGGCAGCCATTCCCGCAGCACGCCACAGGAGCTGACCGCGATCGGCGAGCGGATCGGCGTCGATGGTGGAGCGCTCGCCCGCACCAGCCGCCTGGTGGCCAAGGTCGACAGCGCCGCCTTGCAGGACGGCTTCGATCTCTACCTGCACGGCTTCGTCCTGGCGGCGGACGGACAATGGACCGTGGTGCAGCAGGGCATGAACGGCGGCACGCGGCTCGCGCGCCGCTATCACTGGCTCTCGGAGGGCCTCACCAGCTTCGTCGATGACCCGCATGTGGCGATCGAGGGCCGCAACCAGGGTGCGATCGTCAATCTCGCCGACCATCGCGCTGCCGCGTCGCGCGCCGCGCAAGTCGAGCTGCTCGGCGATCTCGGCCCCGACAAGATCGCCCTCGAGATCGCCAAGCTCGAAGGCCGGACGCCGGCACAAGGCTCGTTGCCGTATCTCGTCATGCCGGCGCATCACGACGTGCGCGCGGAGGACATCATCGGCCGCCGCCTGCACGCGACCTTGGCTGCCGCGGCGGATCGCGGCCCGGCGGATTTCCCTGAACTGCTGCTGACGCCCGGTGTCGGCGCGCGGACGGTGCAGGCATTGGCCATGGTCGCCGAAGTGGTGCATGGCGCGCCCTGTCGATTCGCCGACCCGGCGCGCTTCTCGCTCGCCCATGGCGGCAAGGACCGCCACCCCTATCCGGTGCCGCTCAAGGTCTATGACGAGACTCTGCGGATCCTGAAGAACGCGGTGCAGCGGGCGAGGCTCGGCCGCGACGAAGAGCTCGGCGCCCTGCAGCGGCTCGACGCCCAAGCGCGCAAGCTCGAAGGCCTGGTCTCAGGCCCCAGCGTCGAGGCCTTCATCGCCGAGGGACGGGCGCAGTCGCCGATGCTCGGTGGCCGCAGCGTGTTCGGCTGGGAAGCGGATCTGGTCAGCCGGGAACCGGAACGCGCCGCTGCAAAGGCAGCTCCCAGTTCGGCGTGACGCCGCAGAGCAGATCGAAGAAGCCGATCGCCGTCGTCGCATCTTCCTGCACGTTCTCGCGGAAGGAGGTCCAGAACCGATCCTCCTCGCTGTCGGGCGCGAGTGGCGCCAGCCCTTCCTGCTCGATCACCGCCGCGGTCATCGCGAGGCAGGTGCTCGCATAGGCATAGCCCTCCGGCCATGCCGTCATTGCTTCCGGAAAGCTCTTGAGGACCGCGACGCCGCGAGGATGGATCGCGATCGGACGGTGCTGGAACAGTTCCTTCAGCAGCAGGCCGCCGGAGAAGATCAGCCGGTCGCGCCGGTCGGTCTCGACCTGGTCCTCGACCGCGTCGAAGCTGCGCCGCCATGCGCTGAACGCCCGCGCCAGGGCCTCGTCGTCGATCTCGAAGCGGAACGGACTGCCGGCGAAGAGCAGCGCGGCATTGCGGTGGAATGCGGCGGCGACGGTACGGAAGCGCAGGGCGCGTTCGGCGAGACCGGCCGCGTTGCCCATCTCCGGCTGCACTGGAGTCAGCATGGTTCCTCCCACGTGTTCTTCCGCCATCTTAGCGGCCTGCCGCGTCTTGACAATGCGCGCCGGCCCGGGATGAATCGGAGCCATGACCTTTTTGCCACGGATACCCCTCTCCCTCGGCGCCCATGCGGTCAGTGTCGCGGCCAGCGCGCGTGACGGTTTTAGGACAGCGCATTATCTGGTGCAGGAGCTGGCTTCCGCCGACGATCCCGCGGCGCCGGGCGAAGTCGGCAAGCGCGCCGCCTGGCTGTTGCCGACCGATGCGCCGACCGCGCTGATCACCGGCTTCATCGCCCAGAACGCGCGGCTCGCCGAGAAGGTGATGGCCTCGTCGCGCGACGCGGCGACGGTGCTCCTGCCGCGGGACATCCACCCGTCGCCCTTCGACCGCAACCTGCTGCCTGACCTGGTCGCCGGGGCCTCCGGCCAGGGCTTCACGGCCAACGCGGTGTTCAATGCCTATTTCCGCCGGGTGGCGCTTCAGCTGCTGCAGCGTTACAGCAAGCCGCCTTTCCTGGTGCTGGAAAACCGGATCGATGCTGCGCGCCGTGCGCTCGGCGCCGCGGAGCATTCGGACGTCACTTCGATGGCCCGCGCGCTGATCGCCCTGGTCCGCGCCGCGCCGATAGCCGAAGCCGGTGCGATCGACCCGAAATCCGTCTTGAGTGCCACCAAAGATCCGAATGTCGCCATCCTCGCCATCGCCGGCGTCGCGGCGCTGCTCGGGGCCGCGGGCAAGCCGACGCCCGAGACCGAGCCAGATCGGTTCTTGGCGATCGTCGCCGCCCTGATCGCCGCGCGCCTGCCGGAGATCGAGCGGATGGTTCAACGGGACGACGTCCGGCAGCTCGAAACCGAGCTCTCTGCCATAAAGGCGATCTATTAGGTAGCCGGCTGATGGGGAGTGGTGCCGTAGGAGGGATTTGAACCCCCGACCGCCCGCTTACGAAGCGGATGCTCTACCACTGAGCTACTACGGCACACCGGATGGGCCGGCCGGCCAAGGTTTAG
>JAYSFH010000013.1:17614-20314 GCA_041913405.1 Dongia sp.
AGTCTGGCCCGGCGGCGCGGCCGGAAGCTAGTTGATCAACCGGGCGGCGTCAACCGACGGGGCCAGTTGGGTTTCCAGGCGTTTTTCGATTGTGGCCGGTGCGGGCTCCAGCGTGGATTTCTCTGCCGGAACCGCAGCTTCCGGGGTCGGGAGCGGCGCCGGGACCTCGGGCCGCGGCGGCTCCGGGGCGGGCTCCGCAGGTGCCGCATTGACCGGGACCAGCAGGATGTCGGTGCTGGGCAGGACTGGGCGCTGCCAGCGGAAGCTGTCGATGCCGGAGCAATGCGGGCAGACCGCCTGCCAATGGCCCGACGCCGGACCGGCCTCGCCCGGGTGGCCGCAGACCGAGCAGATCCAGGCGGGATCCGGCTGCGCGTCGGCGGCCGCATCCAGCCAGTGCCGCACCGCGGCCGGCGCGTTCCTGGGATCGGGCCGCTCGCCCTCTTCCAGCGCCGCCATGGCGCGGCAGGTGCCGGTGCTGAGGCCGGCGCCGGCGCGCTCCGCCGCGACCAGCTTCTCCAGATGGCGCCGCGCATCGCCCCAGAGTCCGGCGGCGAGCGCCGCCATGCCGAGGGCGCGATGGGTCTCGGCGTGATTCGGATTCTGCCGCTGCAGCCGTTCCAGCCGCTTCATGCGCTCGGACGGACGTTCGCCGGGCTCGGCCTCGATATAGGCGCGGGCCAGCAGCGGATGCGGGTTGGAATCCCAGTCCTGCTCGATCAGCTTCAACGCCTCGCGCTTCTTGCCGAGGCGCAGGAGCAGATTCGCCAGGATCAGCCGCGCCGGAACCAGCGCGCTGTCGAGCTTCAGCGCTTCCCGCGCCGAACGCAGGCCAGCGTCGTGATCGGCATCGGTCGTCTCCGGCAGCAGCTGCAGCCGCGCCCGCTCGGCCAGCAGCACGGCGCGGCGATGCTGGCCTTCCTTGGCCGTCATCGCGCCGCTCCGCACCAGCGCCTTCAGACTCTCTTCCGCCGGCTTGCCCAGCTTTACCTGGATGCGATGCGCGGTCTCCGCCGCCCATTCGGCATGTGGATGCGATTGCAGCGCGGCCTCGGCATGGGTCAGCGCGGCGGTTTCGTCACCGCGCTTCAGCGCCGCCGTAGTCAGGCCGCGCAACCCGAGCAGCGCCGCCTCGGGGTTCTTGGAGAGCGCCTCGAAATAGCGCGCGGCGGCATGCTCGTCGCCTTCCATCTGCGCGGCCTGCGCCGCCAGCAGCAAAGTGAGCGGCGAATGGTCCAGCAGGCCATGCGCGGTGCGGGCGAGGCGCTTCGCCTCGGTCGCATCGCCGGCCGCGACCGCGACCAGGCCGCGGGTCAGCGCCTTGAAGCCCTTAGCCTGGCGCCGGTTCCGTCGGAACAGCGCGAAGCCGGTCGGCGCATGGGTGACGATATGCCAGAGCCGCCAGAGCAGATAGAGAACCAGGATGAAGACGACCAGCAGCGCCAGCGCGGTGCCGACCGCGAGGTCGATGTTGTAGCCCAGCCACTCGATCGAGACATGGCCCGGTCGATCCGCGAGCAGCACGGCGGCGGTGACGACGACGGCGATCTTGGCGAAGAACCAGAGCGTACGGCCGAGGGTCATTGCTTCCGCGCGCTCACTGTTCCGGTCCGGTTGCAGGCGCCAGCAGCGCCGTCGCGGTCTGGTCGAGCGCCGTGCTCGCCTGATCCTGCGCCAGCCGCGCCTTGGCGCCGGAGAGCCAGGCGGCAGCGGCATCCGCCGCCTTGCCCTGCAGCGCGCCGATCTCGGCCACCGCGGCGGCGAGATCGCCGGCCTTGAGCTTGGCCTCGCCGCGCGCGAGATGCGCCAGCGGGCCGTCGCCCTCGGCATTCTCGCCCACGGGGCGCACGGTCACCGCCTCCGACAGGCGGTTGATCAGCCGCTCCGACCAGCCGGGCTCGGCGCCGACCGCGTCGGCGGTCGCTTCGGCATTGGCCGCTTCGGCGATTTTCTGGGTCGGCAGGCTGGCCTGCAATTGCACGAGGGTCGGCGCGCCGCCGCCCGCCAGCGGCCGCAACGGATCGAGCGCCGGCGCCAGCTTGCCTTGAAGCTCCGCATCGGCCGCGGCGAGATCGTCCACCGCCTTCAGGCTCACGTCATAGGGCTTGTCGAGCGGCAGGGCGCCGCGCAACGCGCTCAAGGCCACCACCGCCGCCGTGCGCCGCTGCTCCGCCGGCGTGACGCCGGCCGGCTGCGCCGCGATCTTGCCGACGGTACCGGAGAGTTCGCTCTGTTGCGCCTGCAGCGCCTTGATCTCGTCGCGTGCGGTGTTCAATTGCTGGGTCAGCGCGTCATTGGCCGCCTTCAGCGCGGCGACGTCGCCGGAAAGATCCGGACCCGCCGGCGCGCTCGGCGCCGCTTGCGTCTGCTGCGCGTCGGCGAGCTTGGATTCCAGCTGCGCGATCCGGTCCTGCAGCGGCCGCAGGTCAAGTGTCGGTGTGGCGGCGGCCGGTGCTTGGGCGAGCGTCGTGACGCTCTGCTCCAGCTTGCCGATCCGGTCGGAGGCGGTGGCGATCTCCTGCGCGATTGCCGCCTTGGCCTCGTTCACCGCGGCATTGACCGCCTCGGGGCTTACCCCGCCGCCGGTGCCGTTCTGCGCCAAGGCATCGATTTTCGACTGCAGTGCGGCGAGTTCCGCGCTCTGATCGGCGGCCGGCGCCGCTTGCTGCTGCGGATGCCAATAGGGCTCGGGGTAGACCA
>JAYSFH010000014.1:0-15555 GCA_041913405.1 Dongia sp.
CGACTTCTTGTGATAGGCGACGTGGCAGTGATGCGCGCAGTAGGGCTTGCCGGCTTCGGCAGGCTCGCCGCAGAAGTGGAAGCCCGGCTGCTTCGGGTCGCCCATCGGCCAGGAGCAGGTCTTGCTGCCGGCATGGGCCGCGACCCGGTTCGAGGTCTTCGGCGCCGGCGGCGGCGCCTCGCGGGTCACCGGCTCATGCGCCTCGGCGCGCTGCGCCGGTGCGTGCTGAGCCTGGGATGCGTGGGTCTGCGGGAGCGGCTGGCCATGGACCGCGCCCGGCTGGCCGGCGCCGGGGAGACGGCGGGCCTGGGGAGCCGCCGCACGGCGGCGCGGCTGCGGCGAGGCACCGGCTTCGCGCTTGATCGGTGAGGGCGTGCCGGTGAGGCCGAGGCGGTGCGCCTTGCCGATCACAGCATTGCGGGTGATCCCGCCGAGGATGGCCGCGATCTGGCTGGCAGTCTGACCCTGACCCCAGAGTTTCCGCAGTACTTCAATCCTTTGCTCGGTCCATTCCATGTTTTAGCCTCACTGCCCGGATTGCTGCATCAGGATATTGTGTCCGGGAGATTTCACTCCACAATATCCTGATAGGCAAGAGGGTCGACTCCAAATGTTGTGGATATCACTGGGTTTTCAACATGGAATTAGTGGCAGGGAGCCTGTCCTAGTGTCCGAACCCAGACCCGCAAGCATCGGATAGAGGCTGGGCGGCGGGCGGCTTATCTCTCTCGGCAGAGGCTGGAAACGCAGATGAAGAAGCCGCTGAAAAATCCCGGAGGGAAACGCCCGATGCAGACCGCGATCGCCACGCCGAACAGTGCCGCCGCCAGCGCCGCCGCCGTCGCGCGCCGGGCCGCCGCCTATATAGAGAACCGCGTTGCCGAGGAAGCCGAAGGGCCTGTGACACTGGAGGAGCTCGCCCGGCATTGCGGGGTCTCGCCCTGGCATCTGCAGCGCCAGTTCAAGCAGGCTCTGGGGGTCAGCCCGCGGCAATACGACGATGCGCTGCGGATGAAACAGCTGAAGCGCGGCTTGAAGCGCGGCGACGGCGTCGCAGCGGCCACGTTCGAGGCGGGCTACGGCTCGTCGAGCCGGGTCTATGAACGGGCGATGACCGCGCTCGGCATGACGCCGGCAAGCTATGCCAAGGGCGGCAAGGGTGCTGCGATCTTCTATGCGATCTCGCCTTGCGGCCTCGGCAAGCTGCTGGTCGCGGCGACCGAGCGCGGCCTCTGCCGGGTCGAGCTCGGCACCGCCGACGGCGCGCTGCTCGAGGATCTCGCCAGCGAGTTTCCGGAAGCGGATTCGATCGAGCGCGACGACGCGGCGCTGGGCAGTTACGTGACCGAATTGTTGCGCCGGATCGACGGCGCGAAACCGCGCGAGGACCTGCCGCTCGACATCCAGGTGACCGCCTTCCAGCGCCGGGTCTACGAGGAATTGCTCCGAATCCCGACCGGCGAAACCCGGTCCTATGCCGAGATCGCGGAGGCCATCGGCCAGCCGTCTGCCTCGAGGGCCGTGGGCAATGCCTGCGCCACAAATCCCGTCGCCCTGGCCATCCCCTGTCACCGTGTTTTGCGTAATAACGGTACGCTCGGCGGCTATGCCTGGGGAATTGAGCGAAAACAGGCCCTTATTTCCGCGGAGCGGCGGGCGGCGCGACGCGCGGGTTAGCTATGCGTGGAAAAAAGGCGTAAGTGATTGCGCCCCGCGCGAAGGGGGTTAGACTAGCCGCAGCCGACCGTTCTCCAGCCTGCTGCGGAAATGCCGAACGCACTGAAAAATCGGAAAGAATCTGAAAATCGGGGCGCTGGAAAAAGCGCCGGAAAACGTGCGCCCGCACGCCGCCGGATCGGCGAAATTTCCGACATGACGATGCTCAATTTCGATGAGCGCAAAGTGCCGCTGGTGTTCCGCGAGAACCGCCGCGCGCGCCGCATCATCATGCGTCTCGACTATGGCAAAGCCAGTGTCGTGATCGTCCTGCCGAAACGCACTTCGCGACAAGAAGGCAAGAAATTTGCGTTAAGCAACAAGGACTGGATCGCCGAGCGTTTGGACCAGCTCGCGGAGCCGATTCCGTTCCGCCATGGCGCCGTCGTTCCCTTCCTCGGCGAGAACCATCGCATCCGTCATCGCCCGACCGCCCGCGGCGTCGTCTGGTGCGAAGAGGGCGAGATCCATGTCGCCGGTTACGAGGAGCACCTGCCGCGCCGCGTGCATGAATGGCTGAAAGCCGAAGCGAAGCGCGAGATCGAAACGCGGGCCCGCGACAAGGCCGCGGCGATCGGCAAGAAGATCACCAAGATATCGATCCGCGACACCAAGAGCCGCTGGGGCTCCTGCACCGACGAAGGCGAGCTCGCCTTCTCCTGGCGCCTGGTGTTCGCGCCGAAATATGTACTCGACTATGTGGTCGCCCATGAGGTCGCGCATCTCAAGGAGATGAACCACGGGCCGAAGTTCTGGAAGCTGTGCCGCGAACTCTCACCGCGCTCGATCAACATCGCGCGCGCGTGGCTCGAGGAACACGGCACCGAGCTCTACCGCTACGGCCGATAGGCTTTCTTCTGCGGCTCTCCTCCGCGGAAGCTTGACCGCCGGGCCTCTGGCCCGGCGGTTTCCCTTTGGGCTAAGGTGCTGAAAGCCGCTGAAAACGAGGGTTTCAGGACTCGATGCTGCAATCGGCCAAGCGCGTGGCACTGGGCACGATCAAGGGGACGCTGATCGTCTACCTCATGGTCTGCGCCATCCTCTTCTTCATGCAGCGTGAGATGCTGTATCACCGCACCACCGCGCCGCCGATGTTGAACGACGCAACGCTCATCGATCAGCGGGAGATCGTCTGTCTCACCACCGCCGATGGGCTCAACTTGCGCTCATGGTATTTTCCCGCGACGCGCGCCGGTGCGCCGGTCGTGCTGTTCCTGCACGGAAACGCCGGCGACATCGGCAATCATCTTCCGTTCGCGAAATTCCTGATCGGCGCCGGCTATGGCGTCCTGGCGCTGGAGTATCGGGGCTATGGTGGGAATCCGGGCAGCCCCAGCGAGTCCGGCCTGTTCGACGACGCGCGGGCGGCCCTCACCTTCCTGAAGGCGCAGGGTATTCCGGATTCCAGGGTCGTCCTGTTCGGGGAGTCGCTCGGCACCGGCGTCGCCGTCGCAATGGCGGCCGAGCGCCCGGTTGCCGCGGTCATCTTGCGCTCACCCTACTCTTCGATCCCCGACGTGGCGGCGAACGCATTCTGGTATTTGCCGGCGCGCTGGCTGGTGCGCGACCGCTTCGACTCCCTGGCGAAGATCGCCGCCAGCAAGGCGCCGCTGTTCGTCTTCCACGGCGATGCGGACGCACTCATTCCGATCGCCTTGGGTCGCGCGCTCTTCGACGCGGCGCCCGAACCGAAGACCTGGCTCACGGTTCGCGGCGCCGGCCATAACGACGTGCAGACGCCGGAAGCCGAGCGCGCGATGCTCAACTTCCTGGCGCAACTGCCCCCCGCGGCCGCTCCAGCCGTGACCCCGGTCACCCTGCCCCCGATTGCCGCCTGCGGCGCCTGAAATCGGGCGGATCCGGGCTTGCCAGCCGGACTTAGTTTGTTATGTTATAACAGATCAAAGACCGGATTTCCGCCATGCCCGAGACCGTGACCAGCCCGAACACCCTGCTTTCCGCCAGCATGCCGGTGCGGCTGGCCGGCGCAATCATGGCCGCCTTGCTGCTCTGGATCGCGGTGCAGTGGGCGCTTTGAAGCGATGAACGTCGCCCACCAGCATGTCCATCGCGCGCCGCTGCATGTCGCCGCCGAAGGGCCGGCGGCGATTTCGGTCTGCAATCTCACCGTCGCCTATAACCGGCATCCGGCCGTCCACCATTTGACCGGCAATTTCCGCGAGGGCAGCCTGACCGCGCTCTGCGGACCCAACGGCGGCGGCAAGAGCTCGCTCTTGAAAGCGATCGTCGGCCTGGCGCCGATCGTCTCCGGCCATGTCGACATCGCGGCCGGGCGGAAACGCGCCATCGCCTATCTGCCGCAGGTGGTCGAGGTCGATCGCGGCTTTCCGCTCAAGGTTCTCGACGTCGCCGATCTCGGGCATTGGCGCCGCAGCGGCGCCTTCGGACGCCTGACCGGGGCGCACCGCCGGCAGAGCCTTGCGGCCCTCGCGGCGGTCGGCCTGCAGGGGCTGGAGCATCGTCCGATCGAAGCGCTCTCGGTCGGCCAGTTCCAGCGCCTGCTGTTCGCGCGCCTGATCGTCGAGGATGCGCCGATCATTCTGCTGGACGAGCCGTTCAACGCGATCGACCAGCGCACCACCGAGGATCTGCTCAAGCTGATCGTCGGCTGGTCGCGCGAGGGCCGCACGGTGATCGCCGCGATCCATGATCTCGACATGGCGCGCCGGGCGTTTCCGGAAGCGCTGCTGATCGCGCGCGAGCCGATCGCCTGGGGCGCGACCGCGGACGTGCTGGATGGCGCCAATCTCGCGCGGGCGCGCAGCCTGGCCGAAGGCTGGCTGGAGAATGCGCCGGTCTGCGAAGTGCCGGCCTGAGTTTCCATGCTCCACGATCTCCTGATTGCGCCGTTTGCCGAGTTCGCCTTCATGCGGCGGGCGCTGATCGCCTGTATCGCGATCTCGCTGTCGGCGGGGCCGATCGGCTCGTTCCTGGTGCTGCGGCGGATGAGCCTGATGGGCGATGCGATGAGCCATGCGGTGCTGCCCGGCGTCGCGGTCGGCTTCATGCTGTTCGGGCTCTCGCTCTGGCCAATGGCACTGGGCGGGCTCGCCGCCAGCCTGCTGGTCGCGCTGCTCGCGGGACTGGTCAGCCGGGTCACGCCGCTGAAGGAAGATGCCAGTCTCGCCGGCTTCTACCTGATCTCGATTTCCAGCGGCGTGCTGATCATCTCGCTCCATGGCAGCAACGTCGATCTGCTGCACATCCTGTTCGGCTCGCTGCTCGGCGTCGACGACAAGTCGCTGCTGCTGGTCGCGGGTGCGGCGACCCTGACCCTCATCGCCTTCGCGGTGATCTACCGGCCGCTGGTGGTCGAATGCTTCGACCCTGGCTTCCTGCGCGTCGCCGCGGGCGGCCGGGCGGCAGGACCGGGCGCGGTGGCGCATCTCGTCTTCCTGGTGCTGGTGGTGGTCAACCTGGTCGCCGGCATGCAGGCGCTCGGCACCCTGATGTCGGTCGGCCTGCTGCTGCTGCCCGCCGCGGCCGCGCGACTCTGGGCGGGCAGCGTCGGCGGGCTGATGGTCACGACCAGCGGGATCGCGATGGCGTCGTCGCTGTTCGGGCTGATCCTCTCCTACCACCTCAACACGCCGTCGGGGCCGGCGATCGTGCTGGTCGCGGGGTTCCTCTATCTCGCCTCGCTGGCGCTCGGACAGCGCGGCGGGTTGGTGCGGCGCTATTGGCCGCGCCGGCATCTCGCGCATTAAGCTGTGGAATTTCGCACCGGCGGCGGCCGGTTGATTCCGGCGGGCGATCGCCGCATATTTCCGCGATCGAGCCGCGGCGCAGCCGCCGCGTGAGGGATGGAGCCGATGCAAGTCCTGGTACTTCAGAACGATGTCAATTCGCCGATCTCGCTGCTCGGCGACTACCTGCAGGCGGCGGGCGCCAAGCTCACTATCCTGCTGCCGCATCACGGCGACGCATTGCCCGCCTCGCCCGCGGGCTTCGACGGCGCGGTCATCCTCGGCGGGCCGCAGCATGCGCATGACGATGCGCGCTTCCCGGCCTTCCTGCCGATGCTCGACCTGCTGCGCGCCTTCCACGACCAGACCAAGCCGCTGCTCGGCATGTGCCTGGGCGGCCAGCTGATGGCGCGGGCCTTCGGCGAGAAGGTGCGCGTGAACGACACCTTCGAGTTCGGTTTCCTGCCGATCGAGATCACGCCGGAAGGCCGCGACGACCCGCTGCTGGCCGGTCTCGCCCCGCGCCAGCGCATCATGCAATGGCATGAGGACACGTTTGGCCTGCCCGAAGGCGGCGTGCGGCTGATGACCGGCGAGACCTGCACCAACCAGGCCTTCCGCTTCGGCCAGACCGCCTATGGCTTCCAATGCCATTGGGAAGTCTCGATGGATCTGGCCAAGGACTGGGTCAGCAATTTCGGCCATGTGCTGGAGAAGAAGCTCGGCGAGGCCGGTGCCGCCGAGACCATCACCCGGGCCAAGGGCGAGTTCGAGAAATACGGCCGTCGCGCCAATGATTTCTGCCGCGTCGTCACCCAGCGCTGGGCCGACCTCGTCACCGCCGCCAAGCAGGGGCTGATCGAGAAGAGCGGCCGCGCGGCTTAAGCCGCCGCACCGAAAGTCTCCGCGACGGAAAAATTGATCCTGTCTGCGTCCGGTCTGCGATGCAGTGCAGCAAGTGCGACGCGCGGCCATAGCCTCTCCGCGCGGCAAGCCTTTGACGCCAATGGACTTGCGCCGCCCGGCAGATCATTGGGCCGAGCCGGTGCCGGACTCAGACGGCGCGCGGCCGTCCCGTCGACGGATTCTGTAAACCTCCGGTCGGGGTCGGTTGATCTGGTAAACCTCCGGTCCGGGTCGGCCGCATGCAGACCCTGCACGGATTCTTCTCTGTCTGCGGCGCGGCAAAGGCTCTGGCCGCGGCGACGTTCACAATGTCAAACAGCGCGCGCATCTTAGCACGATCGGCGGCGTGTTTCTCCCGCCGGCTGCCTGACATGAATTCGGGAGTATGCAGGGAGGATGCCAAGCACTCCGCCGTCATGCCAAGGCCAAGCCTTGGGATGACGAACGAGTGGGTAACCGCCACCGAGCGAACCTTCGCGCCGCCAGGGCGCGGATCTTCTCCAAGTCGGCGACGAATTCCCTGTAGGCCTCCTGCTTGTCGGCTGCATCGGGGATGCGCAGCAGGTCGCTGGGGTGCACGGTGATGTAGCCGGGGCGGTTCTCGAAGCTGGCCAAGCGGCGGCAGTGCGCGCGATCCGGCGCGTCACTGCATGGACGGATAGCCGTTGACGATCACGATCCGGTCCACCGTCTCGCCGTCGGAGGCCAGCGGGAAATAGACCCGCTCGGTCTGGATGAAGGTGCGCTCCGGATGCGGCATCGGGAAGGCGTCGTAGATCGGGCGGCGCAGCTCGACCACCCCGCGCATGTTGCGGTTGATGCGATCGACGAATTCCGGGAGCACCGCCTCCTCGACGAAGCGGCCGGTGATCTCGCGCGCGGCGATCGCAGTCTGCTGCGTGCCCACCAGCTTGTAGCGAAAGCGCAGCGCGGCCCCGTCCCGCACCACCTCGGCGATGTTGATGAAAGGCAGCAGGCTGGGCTCCAGGTCGGTCGGGCTGAAGTTCTGCCGTCCCGGCAACCTCCCCGGCGGCGCGATCCGCGCGAGATAATCGCGCATCACGGCGTAACGGGGATGCAGCGCGGCAAAGTCCGGCTCCTGGAGCGTCCGACCGGGCTGGATCGTCGGCCCCTCAGGCTTGAGCTCGGTCGGCTCGCGCGCGGTCTCGTCGGGTTGCATGGCCGGAACGCTAGCATGCGGGCGTATGTCCGTAAACGAAGCGCGCCGGTAGATGGACTACCGAACCACTCAATTGCCGCGGGCGCCGAATCCGGGCGCAGCGGCGGCGGCTAGTGCGCCCCGGCGGCGGCAGATCCGGCCGCCTTCTTCAGCAACAGGCCGAGACCCAGCGCCAGCACCAGCGCGAAGCCCATCAGCACGAAGGCGTCGCTATAAGCCATGATGGTGGCCTGGCGGCGGACGCTGCGGCCGATTGCGACGATGGCCTGGTGCTGGGCGGTGGCGGGGTCGGAGACGCCGTGGGTCAGGAAGTAGCGGGTGAGCTCGCCGATCCGCTGCCGGGTCGCCTCGTTGAACTGCGAGACGTTCTGCGTGATCACGTTGGAATGGAACTGCTCGCGCTTGCTGAGGATGGTTTGCAGCAGCGCGATGCCGATGGCGCCGCCGAGGTTGCGGGTCATGTTGAAGAGACCCGAAGCCGAGCCGGCATTCTCCGCCTCGATGCCGGCGGCGGCCACCGCCGAGAGCGGCGTCATCACCATCGCCTGGCCGATCGCGCGGACGATGTTGGGCCAGAATAGCTCGGTCGCGGCATAGTCGGCGGTCAGATGGATGTTCATGAAATTGCTGACGGCAAACAACGTGAAGCCAAGGCCGATCAGGATCCGGGTATCGACCGACTTCATCAGCCGCGGCACCAGCGGGATCAGGATCAGCTGCGGGATGCCGGTCCAGGCCAGCACCTCGCCGATCTGCTCGGCGTTGTAGCCCTGCACCTGGGAGAGATAGAGCGGCAGCACGAAGGACGAGCCGTAGAGTGCCGCGCCCAGCAGGATGTTGGAGACCGTTCCGAGGGCGAAGTTGCGACGCAGCAGCAGCTTCAGGTTCAAGAGTGGGTTTTTCACCGTGAGCTCGATGACGATGAAGGCGCTGAGCGCTACCGCCGCAGTGACGGCGAGCGTGGTGATGAGCTCGGAGCCGAACCAGTCGTCCTTGTTGCCTTCCTCGAGGAAGGTCTGCAGCGCGCCGAGGCCGATCGCCATCGCGATGATGCCGAGCCAGTCGCCCTGCTTCAGCCGGCCGAGCTGCAGCTTCGACTTCGGCAGCGCATAGGCCAGCATGCCGAGCATGACGAGGCCGGGCACCAGGTTCACATAGAAGATGTATTCCCAGCCATAGTTCTCGTTGAGATAGCCGCCGATGGTCGGGCCGATCGCCGGCGCGAAAGTGGCGGAGAGCGCAAACAGTGCGAGACCGACCGGCTGCTTCGCGCGCGGCAGCATGGTCACGATGATGGTGAAGGCGAGCGGAATGAGCGCGCCACCGCTGAAGCCCTGGAAGGCGCGTAGGATGATCATCTCGGTCAGATTGCCCGCAAAAGCACAGGCGACCGAGAAAGCGAGGAACAGAACCGTGCTGGCCAGCAGGTAGATCCGCATCGAGAAGACGCCGGCCAGCCAGCCACTCAGCGGAATGACGATGATCTCGGTGACGAGGTAGGAGGTCGAGACCCAGCCGCCATCATCGATGCCGGCGCCGATCGCGCCCTGGATGTCGGCCAGCGAGGAATTGACGATCTGGATGTTGAGGACCGCGAGGAAGGCCCCCAGCGCCGCGCCGATCACCGCGATCCAGGTCTTCAGCGAAACCTGGTCGCTGTTCTGGTTGGCGGGCGCCGCCGGCGCTGCGTCCATCTTCCCGACCGGCGCGGCAACGAGCGGCCGGCGGCCTGGAAGAGTGTCGAAGGTTTCAGCGATGGACATGGCGATTACCCTGGGAGGGATCAATTGCTCGCGACTTTGGTGCTCGCCGCGGCGGGCTTGGTGTCGATCACCGGCTCGGCCGACATGCCGGGGCGCAGGCGGCCGACCAGGGTGTCGTCGATCTCCAATACGATCTTTACCGGGATGCGCTGCACGATCTTGGTGAAGTTGCCGGTCGCGTTGTCCGGCGGCAGCAGCGCGAACTCGAGGCCGCTGGCGGGCGCGAGGCTGTCGACCTTGCCCTTCACGGTAACGCCGGGCAGGCCGTCGATCGTGATCTCGACCGGCTGGCCGGCCTTCACGTCGGCGAGCTGCGTTTCCTTAAAATTGGCGACGACGTAGACCGTGTGCAGCGGCACGACGGCCATCAGCTGGGTCCCGGCCTGCACATACTGGCCGGTGCGCAGGCTGCGCGCGCCGACGGTGCCGTCGATCGGCGCGGTGATCGTGGTGTAGCCGAGGTTCAACTCCGCCTGGGCCTGCACCGCTTCGAGGCGCTGGACCTGGGTTTCGGCCTTCGTCTGCGCCGTCGTCAGCACATCGACGCGCTGCCTAGCGGCCGCCAGCGCGGCGCGGTCGCGCTGCAGGGCGGCGTTCTGCTGCTGAAGAGCTGTCTGCGCGCGCTGCTCGTCCTGCACCGAGGTGACCTTCTGGGCGGTCAGGTTGTGATAGCGGGTGTAATCCTGTTGGGCGAAGGAGAGGCCGGCCTGATCCGACTGGATCGCGGCTTCGGCCTGCTGGATCACCGACTGCTGCTCCTCCAGCTGGGCCGCGATGTTGTCGACATCGGCCTTGGCGCTGGCGACGTCGGCGCGAGCCTGGGCAAGCGCGGTCTTGAAGTCGCGGTCGTCGATCACCGCCAGGACATCGCCGGCCTTGACCACCTGGTTGTCCTCGACCTTCACGTCGGCGATGTAACCCGAGATCTTCGGCGCGATCGTCGTGTAGTCGGCCTGGACATAGGCATCATCGGTCGATTCCAGGAAGCGCCCGGTCTTCAGCCAATAGGCGCCGAAGGCGCCGCCCCCGGCCACCAGGGCCAGGGCCACGCAGCCGAGAAGGATCCGCCGCAAAGTCCGCTTCATCTGCATTCTCCCCCAAACGGGTTCTCAAGTTTGTACTGACAAGTACATATAGACATCCTCTTCCGGGTCAAGCCGGCAATGGGTGACCGGGATCACAAAACCCGGCCTGCAGCCGTTTTTCCCATCATCATGTTGAATTTGGCTCACTTTATGGGGCGCCCCTGTGAATGGACAGGCGCGGCGCGGGGAAAGACCCGACGGGCGGTATTGAAATAGACCGTCCGGTACGTTACAGTTCAGATACAAATGGAGGTTTCCATGGCCAGAACCGCGTCCCGGCGGGACGTCGCCCAGCCGGCCCGGACCCGGCAGTCAGCAGAAGACCGTCGCCGCGCGATCCTGGCAGCGGCGCAAAAGGTGTTCCTGGAACGGGGCTATGCCAATGCCAGCATCGACGCCGTCGTCGAGCTGGCCGGCGGTTCCAAGGCCACGGTCTACCAGCAGTTCGGCAACAAGGAGGGCCTGCTCGGCGCCCTGGTCGCGGAAGGCGCCGAGGAGCTCGCCCATCTGGTGCATGAACTGCCGCTCGACGGCGCGCTGGAGGAGAGTCTCCGTGCCTTCGGCCGCGGCTATCTCGGCCTCATCCTGCGGCCGGACCGGCTGGCACTGTTCCGCCTGACGATCGGCGAATGCGGGCGGGTGCCGGAGATCGGCGATGTCTTCTATCGCACCGGCCCGCAGACGGTGGCGAAATACCTGACCGAGTTCTTCCGCAGCGTCGCCGCCGCCGGCCTGATCGCGACCACCGACCCGGAGCGTAGCGCGCACCAGTTCATCCATTCGCTGCGCGGCGATCTCTACCTGCAGAATCTCCTGAACCCGACGCGGCGCCCGACCGAGAGCGAGCTCAACCGGCATATCGACTTCGTGGTCGATACCTTCCTCGCCGGTGCAAGGAAGACCGCAAGCATCGGATAGCGGCAAAGGGGTTGCACGGCCAGTCTGCGCGACACGAACCCCCACCCTAACCCTCCCCCGAATCGGGGGAGGAGACTGCACCGAGTTCTTCTTCACCCTCTCCCGAATCGGGGGAGGGCCGGGGTGGGGTACGATTCATCGCGCGGAGCTGACGTGTCACTCGCCCTTCCCGCCACCCGAAGCATGTCCGGCAGCGACTGGCTGCTGCTGGTCCTGCTCTCCATCGTCTGGGGCGGATCGTTCTTCTTCGCCAAGATCGCGGTCGCCGAACTTCCGCCGCTCACCATCGTGCTTGCGCGCGTCGTGATCGCCGCGGCGGCCCTGCACCTGCTGCGGCTCGGCTTGGGACAGCGCATGCCGGCCGAGGGTATCGTGTGGCGCGACTTCCTGCTGATGGGACTCCTGAACAACGCGATCCCTTTCAGCCTGATCTTCTGGGGCCAGAAGGAGATCGCGAGCGGCCTCGCCTCGATCCTCAACGCGACAACGCCGCTCTTCACCGTGCTGGTCGCGCATATGCTCGCGACGGAGGAGAAGGCCACGCCGTCGAAGCTCTGCGGCGTCGTGCTCGGTATCCTCGGCGTGGCGTTGATGCTCGGCTTGGACCTGGCGGGCGGGCTGGGCGGTCACCTCTGCTCCGAACTCGCGGTCCTGGCGGCGGCCCTCTCCTATGCCTTCGCCGGTGTGTTCGGCCGCCGTTTCCGCGGCCGTCCGCCGCTGTCGGTGGCGGCGGGACAGCTGACCGGAAGCTCCCTACTGATGCTGCCGCCGGCGTTGCTGATCGACCGGCCCTGGGCGCTGCCGATGCCGGGTGGCGGCACCTGGGCGGCGCTGGTCGGCTTGGCACTGCTCAGCACCGCGCTCGCCTATGTGATCTTCTTCCGCATCCTGGCGCGAGCCGGCGCCACCAACCTGCTGCTGGTGACCTTCCTTATTCCGGTGAGCGCGCTGCTGCTCGGCGTCGGCTTTCTCGGCGAGACGCTGAGCCTCCATCACCTCGCCGGCATGGCGCTGATCGGCCTCGGCCTCGCCGCGATCGACGGGCGGCCGATGCGGATGCTGCGCGCCGCATGATCTCGCCGCGGGGCGCGTCCCGTTAAGCTTTGGTGACGCCCACCGGTGTTGACGAAAATCAAGGTGGCTGCCGACGCAGCGGCGCAGTTTGGCGACAGCCAACCCCGCGCGAAGCATCGGAGGACGCCATGTCTTCGACCACTGCGAATACCGCGATTCCGGACAGCCGCGCGACGGCGCCGCGCAAGCTCAGGCTGGGCGCGCTCACCGCACTCGTCATCGGGTCCATGGTGGGATCCGGAGTCTTCGGCCTGCCGCACGACATGGCCAAGGCCGCGGGGCCGCTGGCGATCCTGATCGGCTGGGGCATCACCGCTGTCGGCATGTTGGCCCTGGTTTACGTCTACCAGAGCCTGGCCATGCGCAAGCCCGACCTCGATGCCGGGCCCTATGCCTATGCCCAGGCCGGATTCGGACCCTTCATCGGCTTCAACAGCGCCTGGGGCTACTGGATCTCGGCCTGGATCGGCAACGTCTCCTACGCGGTGCTGGTCTTCGCGGCACTCGCCTATTTCGTGCCGGTGTTCGGCGACGGCAACACCTGGCAGGCGGTGCTCGGCGCCTCGGTCCTGCTCTGGGCGGTGCATTTCCTGATCCTCTCCGGCGTGCGCCAGGCGGCCTTCGTCAACGTCATCACCACCATCGCCAAGATCGCGCCGATCGTGCTGTTCATCGCGGTCGCCGCCGTCGCCTTCAAGCTGGACGTGTTCTCGATGGATATGAGCGGACCGGCCGACGGATCGCTGGGCAGCGTGCTCGACCAGGTGAAGTCCACCATGCTGGTGACGCTCTGGGTCTTCATCGGCATCGAAGGGGCCACCGCGGCCGGTTTCCTGACCTGCCTCGCGCTCTACGCCCTGGTGTCGCTGCTCTCGCTCGGCGTGATGCAGCGCGCGGACCTCGCCGGCTTGAGCAACCCGTCGATGGCCGGCGTGCTCGAGGCGCTGGTCGGACCCTGGGGTGCCGCGCTGATCAACATCGCGGTTGTCGTTTCGGTGGTCGGCGCCTTCCTGAGCTGGACCCTGTTCGCCGCCGAGATCGCCTTCGTCGCGGGCCAGCGCAGCACCCTGCCGAAGATCTTCGCCGCCCAGAACGACAACGGCTCGCCATCGGCCGCGCTCTGGATCACCAACGCGCTGGTGCAACTGTTCCTGTTCGTGACGCTGTACGCCCAGAGCACCTACCAGGCGCTCTACTACATCGCCTCGACCGCGATCCTGGTGCCTTACGTCTTCTCCGGCGCCTATGCACTGAAGCTCGCCGTCACCGGCGAGGGCTACCAGCCGGGCGAGACGCGGGCCCTGGGCTTCGTCGCCGGCCTGGTCGCGACGGTCTACGGCGCCTGGCTGGTCTATGCCGCAGGCCCGGCCTATCTCTTCATGTGCGCGATGCTCTATGCGCCGGGCATCGTCGCCCATGTGATCGCGAGGCGCGAGGCCGGCCAGCGGATGTTCCATCCGGTCGAGCTCGTCCTTGCCGCCGCTCTGGTGATCGCCGCGATCTGGGCCGGCTACGACATCTGGGCCGGCATCATCAGCCCGCTGTGATATTGGAGAGCGCGCGATGGAAGCGAAGAAGGCCGTGACCAGGCTCGGGGTCCATTCCGAAATAGGCCGCCTGCGCGAAGTGATGGTGCACCGGCCGGACCTGAGCCTGCAGCGCCTGACACCGGAGAACTGCCGCAGCCTGCTGTTCGACGATGTGCTCTGGGTGAAGAAGGCCCGGCAGGAGCATGATGCCTTCGTCGATGCTCTGCGCGAGCGCGGCGTCACCGTGCAGGATTTCGGCACCATGCTGGCCGAGACCATGGCGATCCCCGAAGCGCGCGCCTGGCTGCTCGACCGGCGCCTCGCCCCCGGCAGCGTCGGCACCGACGTCGCGGAAGAGCTGCGGCCCTGGCTCAACGAAGTGCCGGCCGATTGGCTGTCGCATCACCTGATCGGCGGCATCACCCGCGCCGAGATGCCGGAGAAGCCACGCGGCCTGTTCGCCCGCACCCTGGAGCCACAGGACTTCCTGCTGCCGCCGCTGCCGAACCAGCTGTTCACCCGCGACACCTCCTGCTGGATCTATGGCGGCGTCTCGATAAACCCGATGTTCTGGCCGGCGCGCCGGCCCGAGGCCGCCAACGTGGCCGCGGTCTATCGTTTCCATCCGCGCTTCAAGGGCGCGAAGTTCGAGACCTGGTGGGACCTCGACGATTCGCCCACCGGCTTTCCCAGCCTCGAAGGCGGCGACGTGATGCCGGTCGGGCATGGCGTCGTGCTGGTCGGCATGGGCGAGCGCTCGACGCCGCAGATGGTCGCGGCCCTCGCCAAGCGCCTGTTCGCCAAGGGTGCCGCCGAGCGGGTGATCGGGGCGCTGATGCCGCGCGACCGCAGCTTCATGCATCTCGACACCATCTTCACCTTCTGCGCGCCGGATCTCGCGACTCTCTTTCCGCAGGTGGTTGACCGGATCCGGAGCTTCAGCCTCTGGCCGGGCGAGACGGAAGCCGAAGTGAAGATCGTGGAAGAAACCCAGCCCTTCACCGAGGTCGTCCGCGGTGCCTTGGGCCTGAAGGAACTGCGGCTGGTGGCGACCGGCGGCGACAGCTACGAAGCCGAGCGCGAGCAGTGGGACGACGGCAACAACGTGGTGGCGATCGAGCCCGGCGTGGTGGTCGCCTATGACCGCAACGTCTACACCAACACCAAGCTCCGGCGCGCGGGCATCGAGGTCATCACCATCGAAGGCTCGGAGCTCGGGCGCGGCCGCGGCGGCGGCCATTGCATGACCTGCCCGCTGATCCGCGATCCGCTTTAGGCGCCCGGTCAGGCCGCCGCGGCTTGATCGCGCGCGGTGATCGCCGCGTCGAGCGCGATCAGGCGTTCGGCTTCGTCGACATGCAGCTTCTCGACCAGGCGGCCACCGACCACGACCATGCCCTTGCCTTCGGCGCGCGCCTCCTTCCAGGCGGCGAGGATGGCGCGGGCGGCTTCGAGCTCGGACGGCGTCGGCGCGAAGGCGCGGTTGGCGGCATCGATCTGCTTCGGGTGGATCAAGGTCTTGCCGTCGAAGCCTAGGTCGCGGCCTTGGCGGCAGACCGCCTCGTAGCCCGCCTCGTCGGCGAGATCGAGATGCACGCCGTCGAGCGCGTCGAGGCCGTGCGCGCGCGCCGCCAGCACAATCATGGTGAGGGCGCCGACCGCGCCGTCCCGTGCGGG
>JAYSFH010000014.1:15604-15832 GCA_041913405.1 Dongia sp.
ACGATGCAACTGAGGCGCGGACTGGCGCCGGCGATCGAATCCATGTTGAGGATGCAGCGCGGCGTCTCCGCCATGACCCAGATCGGCAGGCTCGCCGGCGCGCCGGCCCGCTCCAGCATCAGGATTGCCTGCAGCACGTCGGCGGCGGTTTGGATCTTCGGGAACAGGATCGCGTCGGGGGGGCCGGGCGGGGGCCCCCCCCGGGGGTGGCGGGGCCCAGCGCGGTGG
>JAYSFH010000014.1:15842-19469 GCA_041913405.1 Dongia sp.
GGAACAGGATCGCGTCGGCGCCGAAGGTCGCGACCGCGGCAATGTCGTCGCTCGCCCATTCGGTGTCGAGCCCGTTCACCCGCACCACCACCTCGCGGCGGCCGAAGCCGCCCGCCTTCGCCGCGTCAGTAACCTGACGTCGCGCGAGCGCCTTCGCTTCCGGGGCGACAGCGTCTTCCAGGTCGAGGATCAGGCCGTCGGCGGCAAGGCTGCGCGCTTTCTCCAGCGCGCGCTCATTGCTGCCCGGCATGTAGAGGACCGACCGGCGCGGTCGAATCGACATCCAACTTGCTCCCGCCCCCAGATAGAAAAGGGTGCGAACCGGGGGCTTAAGTTCGCTTTCGCGGTTGCAACAGAGGAATTGTTAACATGCCGGCAGATTGTCCGGCAAACGGTAATTCCTGGCTCAAACACGACATTTTCGGCCCGAAATCGGCCTTTTGGATGAGACGCGCCGATTCCCAAATCAGGAAGATTCTCCGGGGATTCACGGCGCCGGCAACTCTCTGTTAATCTCTGCTCCCTATGTTAGGGCATGACAGCCGATCACTCGGAAGATCGGCAGACAAGCCTTGTGGCCCATAAAGCCCGCGCCAGGGAGACCCCGATGGACGTCGGTTCCGTCAGCAGCAGCAACGCCACCTCGACCGCGATCGAGGGCCTGAAGAAGGCCACCAACACGGTCAACAACGCCGCCCAGAACATCGCCGGCGGCTCGCAGGACCCCCAGGACATCGTCTCGTTGAGCACGGCCGCGACCAGCTTCAAGGCCAATGCCGCGGTCATCAAGACCGAGGATGAGCTCTCCAAGACCCTGCTCGACATCAAAGCGTAAACCCAGGGGCGTAACCCATTATGGACGTCGCTTCCGCCGCGGGCGCTGCTTCCCAGATCAGCGCCGCCCAACGGGCCCAACAGGTTTCGATCGCCGCCCTGCGCTCCAGCAATCTGCAGGCGCAGTCCCTGGCTTCCATCCTCGGCAACTCGGCTGCATCGGGTGCCAACGCCGCGAGCGCGCCACAGCCGACCGCACCGGCCGCTGCCGGCGGCAACGGCGGCGATACCGGTGGCGGCTCGTCGCAAGCCAGCAACGCGGCCTCGCCGCGCGGCTCGCTGCTCAACATCCTGGTCTGACCTCCCCCTTCTCTCGCCTCTCCTTTCCGCTATAGGATCGCTGCTTCGGCGCGCGGCTTGGCGCGCGGAAGGGGATGGAGGCCGCGTGGCGGCTGCACTCGCGATCGACGATGCCGTCAGGGCCGCCGAGACCGGCGACTACGAGGCGGCGCAGCTGATCTGCGCCGGCATTCTCGAGCAGGACGCCGAGAATGCCGAGGCGCTTCATCTCCTTGGCGTGCTCGCCTACCAGGTCGGGCTGCAGGCCCAGGAAGCGCTGAACCTGGTCGATCGCGCGATCGCCGCCGCCCCCGACAATAACCGTTTCTTCAACACCCGCGGTGCGCTCTACTACGCACTCGGCATGAATGCGGAAGCCGAAGCCGCCTTTCGCCGCGCACTGGAGATCGACGCCCGCGACGCCAACGCCTGGAACAATCTCGGCAATGCGCTGCTGAAGCTCGACCAGGTGAAGCCGGCCGAGGCCTGCTTCCGCGAGGCGATCGGCATCGCGCCCGAGCTCAACAGCGCCATCAACAATCTCGGCATCGCGCTGAAGCGCGAGGGCGCGCTCGACAAGGCCCTGGCCTGCTTCCGCCAGGCGGTGCTGCGCGAACCCGACTATCTCGACGCGCATTACAACCTCGCCGACGTCTACAACCAGATGGACGACCAGGCGGCAGCCGAGCAGCATTTCCGCCGCGCGCTGGAGATCGACGCCGTTTGCGCGCCGGCGCATTGCGGCCTCGCCCAGTGCCTCACCGAGCAGAACCGCAACGAGGAGGCGCTGGCCATCCTGAAGGTCGCGGCCGAGCGGCTGCCCGAGGACGAGGACGTGCAGTTCGCGCTGCATCTCGCGATGTCGGGGATGATCCCGGCCTGGCATATCCCGATGATCAACGACGACGAGCGCAACGCCGCCTATGAGCGCGCGCTCGCACGGGCCGTGTCGCCGGATTCGCTGGTGCTGGAGATCGGCACCGGCTCAGGCCTGGTGGCGATGATGGCGGCGCGGGCGGGGGCGAAGCACGTTGTCACCTGCGAAGCGGTGCCGATCCTGGCCGAGGTGGCGCGGGAGACCGTCGCCCGCAACGGCTTTGGCGACAAGATCACGGTTTTGAGCAAGCGATCGACCCAGGTGAAGCTCGGCGCAGACATGCCCGAGAAGGCCGACGTCTTCGTCTCGGAGCTGATCAACATCGGCATGCTGGCGCCCAACATGCTGCCGATCATCCAGCATGCGCGCGCCAACCTGGTGAAGCCCGATGCCCGGATCATCCCGCAGGCGGCGGTGGTCTGGGGCGTGCTGATGCAATGCGATCACCTGGCCAACATCAACCCGATGCGACACATCGCCGGCTTCGACATGGGCGCCTTCGACGTATTCCGCTCGCCGGGCTACGCCCAGATCGACCTCGGCGCCGATCCCCACCGCGTGCTGTCGGGACGCGTCCGCCTGCTCGACTTCGATTTCTGCAAGGCAATGAAGACCGAGGACCTGCGGCCTATGGCGATCACCGCCAGCCGCGCCGGGACCTGCCACGGCGTCTGCTTCTGGTTCGATCTCATCCTCGACGACGAAGTCACCTACCGCTCGGAGAGCCGCAGCCGCACCAACCACTGGAAGCAGGCGATCCACTTCTTCCCCGAACCGGTGGAAGTCCAGGAGGGCGACCGCTTGGACGTCGCCGCCGGCTATGATAACACCCGCATCTTCTTCAACCTGCTCGGCCACCAGCCGCGATCTTGATACACCTGGTTTGCGGCACCCCCACCCCAACCCTCCCCCGAAGCCGGGGGAGGGAGTAGAGGATGAAATGAAAGCACGCATCGAATGGATCGAGGGACGCGTGTTCCTCGGCACCAGCAACAGCGGCCACGGCATCGTCATCGCGGCGCCGACCGGCCAGGGCGTTCCGACCATCGCGCCCTCGCCGATGGAATATGTGTTGCTCGGCACCGGCGGCTGCACCGCGACCGACGTGGTGATGATCCTGGAGAAGGGCCGTCACGATGTCCGCGGCTGCGAGGTGACCTTGGACGCCGACCGCGCGGCCGAGGAGCCAAAGGTCTTCACCAAGATCCGCTTCCATTTCAAGGTGACCGGCAAGGGCCTCAAGCCCGACGCGGTCGAACGCGCGATCAAGCTCTCGGCGGAGAAATACTGCTCGGCCTCGATCATGCTGGAGAAGAGCGGCACCGAGATCACCCACGATTTCGAGATCGTGGAAGCGCATTAGCGCGCTTGGGTTTGAGGTGCCTCACGCAGCTTCAAGGCCCTCACCCTACCTCTCCCTACGGGGGGAATTATATACTTGACTGCGCAGCCCACAATCCCTATGTTTCCAGCATAGGGAGACGACGCCATGACCGACCTGACCAGCCCGATCTACAACGACGAAGATGCCGCCCGTAAGCACCTGGAGGCGATCCGCTGGGCCGATGGCGTTGTGTGCCCGTACTGCGGCTGTCTGCGCTCGGCTGAGATCGGCGGCGAGAAGTCCCTGGGCGACG
>JAYSFH010000015.1:0-19277 GCA_041913405.1 Dongia sp.
CGACTGACGGAGGCCGGCATCACGTCGCTGACGCGGATCGGCGATTGCCTGTCGCCGTCGACCATCGCCGCGGCGGTCTATTCCGGTCATCGCACCGCACGGGAAATGGACGCGCCGCCGCGCAACGACGAAGTGCCGTTCAAACGCGAGCTGATGGCGCTCGAATAGGGGAGTGGAAAGCATGACGATGTCGCCGAAGGACCGTGCGCTGGGCATGGACCGCCAGATCAGCCGGCGCGATTTTCTGGACGGCGTGGCGCTCGGGGCCGTGGCGCTCGGGGCCGGCAGCCTCGGCCTGCGGCCGGCCCGGGCCGATGGTGTCGCCTATCCGCCATCCCTGACGGGCCTGCGTGGGCACAACCCCGGTGCCATGAATGTCATGCACGCGATCCGCGACGGGTCGTTCTGGGACAAGGCGGGCACGCCCGAGGTGAGCGGCGAATCTTATGACCTGGTGGTGGTCGGCGGCGGCATCAGCGGCCTGGCCGCGGCCTTCCTCTACCGCCAGCAATCCGGCGGCAAGGCGAAGGTCCTGATCCTGGAGAACCACGACGACTTCGGCGGCCATGCGCGGCGCAACGAGTTCACCGCGAGCAACGGCGCCAAGCTGATCGGCTATGGCGGCTCGGAATCGCTGCAAAGCCCGAGCTATTTCACGCCGGCGGTGCGAGCCCTGCTGAAGGATGTCGGGATCGAGACTGCGAAGTTCGAGACCTTCTATGACGCCGGATGGAGCGAAGAGCGCGGGCTCGGGGAAGCGGTCTTCTTCAGCAAGGAAGTGTTCGGTGCCGACAAGCTGGTCAAGATGACCGAGAAGGCGGCGGACTGGGTGCCGCAGACGCCGCTCAACGACCAGGCCAAGCGCGATCTCATCGAGCTGCTCGACGACCCGCGCGACTATCTCGACGGCAAACCGCGCGAGGAAGCCCTGAAGATTCTCTCCGAGACCACCTACGAGAAGTTCCTGACCGAGATCTGCGGCTACGACAAGCAGCTGGTGGACTTCTTCCAGGCCTCCACCCAGGCCTATTTCGGTGTCGGCATCGACGGCGTGACGGCGGCGGATGCCTGGGGCAACGGGAATCCCGGCTTCGACGCCATGGATCTCGGCGAGCAGCCCTACAAGACCATGAGTCCCAGCGGCCGCCTCGCGCTCACCGATCCCGACGAGTACATCTATCACTTCCCCGACGGCAATGCCGGTCTCGCCCGCGCGCTGGTGCGCGCGCTGATCCCGGGCGCCCTGCCCGGCGCCGGCATGGAGAGCCTGGCCACCACCGCCGCGCTTTACGACAAGCTCGACGTCGCCGGCGACCCGGTGCGGCTGCGCCTCAATGCCTCGGTGGTGAAAGTGAGGCATGACGGCACGCCCGATGCCGCGAAGTCGGTGACCGTCACCTATGTCGAGAACGAGAAGCTGAAGACCGTGCAGGCCGGGCACGTCGTGCTCGCCTGCTGGCACCGCGTCATCCCCTATCTCACCGACGAGCTCGGCGAGGACCAGATCGCGGCGCTGCAGGACCAGCAGAAGGTGCCGCTGATCTACACCAACGTCCTCATTAAGAACTGGCGCGCCTTCGAGAAGCTCGGCATCGCAAGCTTCGAGATGCCCTCCGGCTTCTGGGAGGGCGCCGCGATCGACTACCCGGTCAGCATCGGCGAATACAAGTTCGCCCAGGCACCGGACGACCCGGTGCTGCTCCATCTCTCCAAGGTCGTGGTCTCCGGCGAGCGCGGCGTCTCGGCGCGCGAGCAGGCCTTGGCCGGTCGGCGCAGCCTGGTCGAGATGAGCTTCGAGGACATGGAACGGCAGATCCGCGACATGCTCGGCCGCGCGCTGGCCGACGGCGGCTTCGACCCCGCCCGCGACATCGAGGCCATCACCTGCAACCGCTGGTCCCACGGCTATGCCTACGAATATATGCGCCCCTGGGATCAGTTCTGGCCCGACGGCGAATTGCCGATCGTGAAGGCGCGCAAACCCTGGGGCCGGATCGCCATCGCCAATTCCGATTCCGGCGCCTATGCCTATGCCCACTCAGCGATCGACCAGGCGGCGCGCGCCGTGCGCGAACTCCTGGGCGACCCGGGCAACCTGCCGGCCTATGCCGACTTCCCCGGCCCGCCGCGCGAAGAGATTGGACTTTAAAGATGCTCGAAGATTGGCAGAAGCTCGCCGCACGCGAGATCCAGATCCCGCTCGGCGACGTCACGGCGGAGCAGCGCATCAGCGGTGCGCCGAAGACCGGCTCGGTGCAGATCGAGAAATTCGGCGGCACCGTGGTCGGCGTCTGGGAAATGACGCCCGGCGTGATGCGCGACGTCGAGGTGGACGAGATCCTGACCGTGCTCGCCGGCAAGGCGACGGTCGCGTTTCAGGACGGAAAGACGATCACGCTCGAGCCCGGCATCGTGGCACGACTGCATGCCGGCCAGCACACGGTCTGGACCGTGACCGAGACTTTGCGGAAGGTCTACGTCCTGCTGCCGGGCTAGAGCCTAGGCCCTAAAGCGCTGGAACCTGCAGGACGTCCATGATGGCTCGGGTCGCGGCCTGGATCAGCAGCACCCGGTCGTCGACAATGACATACTGATAGGCCGGCGCGATCGGCGGCAGCTGCACGATCAGGTCGGGCGGCAGCGGTTGATAATGCACGTCGGGCGGGATCTGCCCGTTGCGGACCAGCTGCTTGTAGATGCCCGGCGGCAAACTGCCCTTCTTGGCGATGCCAGGCGGAATGTCCTTGTGCTTGTTCTTATTCTTCTTGTTCTTCTTGTTGCCGTTGCCGTTGCCACCGTCGTTGTCATAGTCGTCCGGATGGGCGACCACCCAGGCATTGGCATTGCGCTCATAGTAGTTGCGCAGAATATGCCGCGCGGCCTCGTCTATGACGATGTCAGCGACACTGGGGACGGCCGGCGCAGCGCCCGGCTCGGATTGCGCCGCCGCGGGCCCAATCGCGCCCAGCCCGGAGAGAAGCAGACCGACAAGAATCGACAGCAGCAGTCGCATGGGTTCTCCACCTGAAATCAGCTACCCGGTCTTAACGACCGAGACGCGGATTCATTCCGTGGGCTTGGTCACGCCTTTGTCATCGCGCTCTTCCGCCAACAGCCCCTTGGCGCGATAGGCTTCCGCCGCCTGACGGATGTATTCGCCGGTCTCCGGCGCGTCGTAGCGGGCGGAGATCTCCTGGCTCATCGCCAGCAGCGCATAATAGGTGCTGCGATAGGGACGGAGCTTCTCATAGGTCTCCAGCAGCACCTCGTTCGGGATCGCGGTCAACTCCGCGGCGCGCCGAAAGTTCCGCGCCAATTGCGGATAACCCTCTTGCTCGGCCCGGACGGCCTGCGCCAGCAGAGTCTCGCGACTGATGGTGACGTCGTCCGGCGCGATCTTGCCGGCACGCAGTTGCTCCAGCGTCAACGCCGCGGGATCGGCGCGCGATACCTTGCGGCGCGGATCGATCTCCTCCGGCTCACGCGTCATGCAGGATCTCCAGGTCGCAGGCGGCCCGGTCGCGTTGCACATGCGCGACCTCGCGCTTATGCATCAGCAGCGCATGCACGATCATCCGCAGCCGCGCCATGTTGTCGACCTTGACCGGCACCGGCGAAGGCGGCCGGCGCAAGGCATGGCTCGCCGCATTGGCACCGATCTGCCGATAGGCCTCGCGCGACAGCAGCGGCGCCTGGGCGAAGAGCTCCAGGTTGTTCAGCGGCGCCAGACCCTTGCGCTGGATGACCGCGGTGCCCTTGGACTGCAGGCCGATCGCGATGCCGGAGCCGCTCAACCTGGCGCCCTCATGACCGATCATGCCGCAATCCGCCGTGGCGAAGACCTTGACGATCCGCGCCTTGATGCCCTGGGCGGCGATCGCAGCGACGATCTCGCGCAACACGTCGCCATGCGAGAGGCCGCAGAGGGTCGTGTCCAGGCCCGACGCAAAGGCCGGCCCCACCGCCACCACCACTTCGGATTCCACGCCGACTTTCGACACGCCCTTCTCGCGCAGGCGGATGCCGGCCTTGCCGCTGGAGATCGGCACCATCTCCTCGGCGGAACGCGCCTGGGGGATGGCGGCGATCTTGCGCCATTCTTCGCCCTCCAGGCGGAAGCCGGTGCCGGGGCCGAGATAGTCGTTGCCGTCGGTGAAGGCGCTCTCGGTGGCGAAGTCCTTGTTCAGCACTGCGGCCGGCTGCAGGTATTCGCCGGCGACCCGCACCCGCTGCATGCCGAGAATATTTCCGGCGATATCCGCGAAGCCTGCGTGGTCCAGCGCCCGCGCCACGTCGAGCGCGGTCAGTGGTCCCTCCAGAAAGGCGTCGGCGGCCGCTAGGTCCTTGACCAGATCCCGCTCCGGCATGTCGTCAGAGGCATAGCAAGTCGTGGCGGCCTCCACCTCGTCGTCGCGGATCTCCGGGAAGCCCAATCCCTTGAACACCGCCTGGATCGCCTGCGCGGCGCGGCGGCGCACTTCCAGCACTTCCGCCTCGCGCACCGGCTCGATCCCGGCATCGACCCGCATGTCACGCTGGATGATCATCCAGTCATCGAGGTCGTCGGCGTCGAAATTGCCGCCGCCGAACATGTTGTCCTTGCGCGGCATCGAGCTGTAGCCCGAGGTGATGAAGTCGGTGCCGGGGAGAAACTGCAGCATCAGCTTCGCGGCCTTGCGCATGTCGGAATGCGACGACATCGCGTCATTGCCCGAGGCCACTTCGAGCCCGAGCGAAGCCGCGATCAAATTCTCCGCCAGCACCGCGCGCACGCCACCCGGCAGCGCCGAGGGCAAGGCCACGCAGGAGATCGAGCCATTCTGCACGCCCTGCGCACCGGCGCCCTTGGCCAGCATCAGGCAACGGGCTTCGAGATAGAGCATCGAGCGTCCCGCCTCATAGCCCATCAGGGTCTCCGAGCCGGTGCCGGAGGTGAAGCGGATCTTGATCCCGCGCGAGGCATAGGCCGAGGCCAGGAAGCCCTTGGACCAGGGCGTATCGTCGCCGTCGCGCATCGATTCATCAGTGCCGTAGACCGACAAGGTCTCGGCATAGGAGGTGAGGCCCTTGAGGCCGAGGCGGAGGTTCAGCGCTTCCTCGACCGCGCATTGGGTCAGGACACCGCCGCGCGGCGTCTGCGAGCCGATGAGAATCGCGAGCGCGTTGAACGGCGCCATCCGCGCCACGCGGCAGGTGGTCTCGAGCTCGTCGAAGCCGCGCAGGGCGCCTTCGGCGGCATCCGCTGCCATGAGAGCGGGATTCTCCCGCCAGTTGGTGACATGGGCCTGGTTGCCCGGGCGGCGGCGCGCCCGCATCTTCTGCAGCGCCATCATCATCTCGACCACGTTCAAATGCGAGACGATCGAGCAGAGCTTGGCCGGCGTGCAGCCGGAGAGCAGCTGCACCAGCCGCGAACGTGGCGTGTTGATATCGACCAGCGCGCGGGCGAGCGCCAGCGAATCCATCGCCATCGCTTCCTGTGCGGTCTTCATGTTGATCGCATAGCGCGCGATGTAGCGGTCGATCACGTCGAACTCGGCTTCCGGCCGGCCGTCGATCTCGACCACCCGGCCGCCCTCCAATCGGAGGCTCGGCTTCGGATCGTCCGGGCTGTCCATGACCATGAGGCCGAGGCTCGGCTCTTCCTGCACGAAAGTGTCGCGATTGACCGCGCGCGCCTCCCGCTTCTCGAACCGCTTGGACCTTGTCATGGAAGCCTCCGTTATTTCGGCTGCATCACGTCCGCGCCGGTGCCGGACTTGACGTCGGCGCCGCTCGGCAGCGCCTTGGCGGGATCGTTGATCCAGGCGGCGATGTCGTCGTAGACGCTGAGCGCGATCCAGTCGCGCAACAGCAGATGATAGCCCTTGGCATAGAGCGCCACCCGCAGCTGGCTGGGCGGCAGCTCGGGCAGGCGTTCCAGCATCATCGAGACCGCGTTGCGGCTGACGATCGCCTCATTCGCGCCGAACAGGATCAGGCAGCGCGGCGCCTTCAGCACGCCCGCCGCGTCATAGGCGCGGGTCATCAGATCGACCAGCCCATAGGCCGCATCGACCCGGGTCTGCTTGATCACCAGCGGGTCGCGTGCCATGGCGATCAGCGCGCGGTTGCTGCTCGAGGCGCGGAGCCGGAGGCCGGTCGGCACCACCGTCATCCAAGGCACCGCATGGGCCGCGAGCTCCAGGACATTGCGGTTGAAGCCGCTCTGCGTCTGCCAGCCCCAGACCGCGGGCGCCACCAGGATCATGCCGTCGACCGGCGGCGGATCCGGCTCGACCGCGGCCGCCATCATCACCGAGCCGCCCATGCTCTCGCCCAGCACGTAGAGCGGCTGGTCGGGGAAGCGCTGCTTCAACAGCCGGACCGCGGACTTCAGATCGGTGATCAGCTGCTCGCTGCCGGGCCAGATGCCGCGCTGTGGCGTCTCGCCGAAGCCGCGCTGGTCATAGGCATAGACCCGGAAGCCGCGCCGCGAGAGGCCGCTGCCCGGCAGCGCCAGCCCGCCGGAGTGATCGTTGAAGCCGTGCAGCGCCAGGATGATGCCGGCCGGCGCGCGCGATTCGTCGCCATGCCATTGCACCCAGGTCCGGACCGGCAGGTCGACGCCATCGGCGGTGTGGAACAGCGTGTCGCTGAAGGACGGCGAATCGAGGGCCGGGCCGATGTCCTGGATTCGCGGAGCGCAGCCGGCCAGGGCCAGGAACGCGAAGAACAGGATCTTGACTGGCGGCATTCGTGACCCGGCTAAAACCCGTCACGGATTTGATAACATTCGAGAAAACAAAGGGCAAATCGGCACGGCGATGCCTGTGGCGGCGCGATCGCAGCGTGATCCAGTTTCAGGGGGATTTTCGCCGAGCCGGTCGGTCGGGTGAGAGTGGCGCGCCAATCAGCAAATGGCTTTGGCTTCTATGAGCGGGGGGCGCGCAGCGCGGGTCGGAGAAGGGTAGTTCGCCCCCGGACCGAGGATCGGACCGGGGGCGCAAAAGCTAGGGGTCTAGGCCAGCTTTTAGATCGAGTCCTTCAGTTCCTTCGCGGCGCGGAAGGCGATCTTCTTCGAGGCCTTGATCTTGATCGCTTCGCCGGTTTGCGGGTTGCGGCCCATGCGCGCGGCGCGCTTGCGCACCTGCAGGATGCCGAGACCGGCGATACGGATCTTCGATCCCTTCTTCAGTTGCTTGCCGATCGAAGCGACGACATCGCCGAGAATCGCCTCGGCCTGCTTCTTGGGCAGCTCATGCTTTTCCGCGACCTCGGCAGCGAGATGCTTGAGTGAAATGACGACCTGCGTCGCGGCTGCAGCCTTTGCCATGTTTCCTATCCTTAGCTGGTTAAACCGCGACTCGCGGCTCGTTGAAAGTTGCCGAATAAATGAGCCACTGAAGGCGCGACAATTCAAGTCTCTCCGCGGGTGAAGGCCCGAGTCGCATGCTTCAAATCACGTTTTTTTTCGACCCGGACCTGGAGCAAAGCGCATTTGCGCCCATTCCGCGCCGATTCGGCGCTCCTCGGTTCAACTATCCACAGCCATCCGTCGCGGGTGATTCGCCGCCGCGAGCGACCTTCTACCGCGCCGCCGTCACGCGCCAGATGACGTCGCCCACGTCATCCGCCACCAGCAGGGATCGACGGTCGGGACCGATCGTGACCCCGACCGGTCGCCCGTAGGACTCGCGTTCGTCGGGTGCCAGGAAGCCCGAGAGAATGTCGCGCGGCGGCCCGGCCGGACTCCCGTTCTCGAACGGCACGAAGATGACCTTGTATCCGCTGAGCGTGCTGCGATTCCAGGAGCCGTGCTGCCCGATCGCCATGCCCTCCGGAAATCCGGGGAAGAAGCCGGCCGGCAGCCAGCAGAGGCCGAGCGACGCGGTATGCCCGCCCAGCGCGTAGTCCGGCTGGATCGCCGTCGCCACCTTGGCCGGGTCCTGCGGCACGCGGTCGTCCACCGTCTGGCCCCAATAGCAATAAGGCCAGCCATAGAAGCCGCCGTCGCGCACCGAGGTCAGATAGTCGGGCGGCGTCTCGTCGCCGAGACCGTCGCGCTCGTTGACCACGGTCCAGAGCACGCCGGTGCTGGGCTCCAAGGCCAGGCCCACCGGATTGCGCAAGCCGCCGGCGAAGATCCGGCTCTTGCCTGAGACGAGGTCGAGTTCATGGATCGCAGCGCGCCCCTCTTCTGCTTCCATGCCCTCGTCGGCGATGTTGCTCAGCGATCCGACGCCGATGAAGAGCTTCTGCCCGTCGGTGCTCGGCAGCAGGCTCCGGGTCCAATGGCCGCCGGGCTTCAGCGTGTTCAGCTGCCGCCCCGGCGCCGTGATGCGCGTGGCACCCGGGCTGTAGGGGTAGGCCACCACCCCATCGGTGTTGCCGACGTAGAAGGTATCGCCCAGCAGCGCCATGCCGAAGGGCTGCCGCAGCCCTTCCAGGAATCTCTCCTGGATTTCGGCGACGCCGTCGCCGTCCGCGTCGCGCAACAGCGTGATGCGGTTGGGGCTCACCCCCACCGCGGCGGCGCGTTTCATGGTGCTGACCATGGCATAGTCGAAGAGGTTGCTGATCCCGCCGGGGAGGAACAGCGCCTCGGCCACGGTGACGTCGCCGTTGGGCAGCACGGTGATCCAGCGCGGATGCTTGAGACCGGTCGCGGCAAAGGCGTTGACCTTCAGTCCGGGCGCCGCGACCGGCGTCTGCCCCGGCCTCCAGCCGCGCGCCGTCGGCATCTTGAGCGTCGGGATGGCGCCTTGCGGCCGGGCCGCCGGAATCGCGGGACTGCTGCCGACGGCCGGCGCGTGTGCGCCGCCGCCCTGCAGCCGCCGCCAGAAGATCGCAGCCGCGCCAACCAGCGCGACGAGCCGCGCGAACAAATCCGAAAAACCCATGATATCTCCCTGTGCCTGCGCGCCGGCAGTCTAGTCGAAGCCAATCGGCGTTGGAACCGGGAGCGATGCCTCTGCGCCGCGCGCTAGAATTTCTCGAGCGGTATGTGGCAGCGGATGAACTCGCCCGGCGCGGTTTCGACCGGCGGCGGTTCCTGCTGCTCGCAGATCGCGCCGATCTTGCGCGGGCAGCGCGTCTGGAACACGCAGCCGGACGGCGGATTGACCGCACTCGGAATCTCGCCGGTCAGCTGCACACGGGGCTTCGGCCGGCCGCTGATGTCGGGGATCGCCGAGAGCAGCGCCTCGGTATAGGGATGGTGCGGTCCTTCGAACACGCGATCGGCCCGGCCGATCTGCATCAACCGGCCGAGATAGAGCACGGCGATGCGATCCGAAAGATACCGCACCACGCCGAGGTCGTGCGAGATCAGGATATAGCTGACCCTGTGCTTCGCCTGCAGGCCGGCCAGCAGATTGAGGATCGCCGCCTGGACCGAGACGTCGAGCGCGGAGGTGGGCTCGTCGCAGATCACCACCTGGGGATCGCCGGCGAAGGCACGGGCGATCGCCACGCGCTGCTTCAACCCGCCGGAGAGCTGGCGCGGCCGGGCGCCGAGATAGCGGTCCGCCAGCCGTACCGCACGGGTGAGGGCGACCAGGCGCTCGTGGCGTGCGCTTCCGGCCAGGCGCGCGAGGCGCCCGATGGCGCGGCCGATCAGCCGGCGCACCGTGTGCGAGCGGTTGAGCGCCGAATCCGGATTCTGAAACACGATCTGCAGCGCCTTGGCCTGCTCCAGGCTGCGCGCCTTCGCATGCGGCGCCAGGCTTCGCCCCGCCAGGTCGATCCGGCTCGGCGCGTCCGCCGCGGTCAATCCGAGCAGGCTCCGCGCCAGCGTGGTCTTCCCGCTCCCCGATTCACCGACCAGGCCCAGCGTCTCGCCGCTGCGCAATTCGAACGAGACGTCCTGCAGCGCCTTCAGCTGATGCCCGCCGGACCCGAAGGTCTTGGACAGGCGCGAGACCATGAGCAGCGGCGCACCGTCGATGACCGGCGGCACGACTTCGGCTTCGCCGCCGGCGGTTCGCGGCATGTCCGGCGCCAGGGCGTGGTGATAGCAACGCGTCAACCGGCCGCCGAGATCGGTCATCGACGGCTCGCGCGCGCGACACTGCCCGTCGGCCAGCGGGCAACGCTCGGCGAAGGTGCAGCCCTGCAGGACGCTGCCGGGCGACGGCGGGAAGCCCGGGATCGTTTCGAGAGGGCCATCGGCCTTCACGCGGCCACCCTGCGGCAGGCAGCGCAGCAGGCCGACGGTATAAGGGTGTCGCGGCCGGTCGAAGATTTCCCGGGTCGGCCCCTCCTCGATCAGCCGGCCGGCATAGAGCACGCCGACCCGCTCGCAGACCCGCGCGACGATCGCCAGGTTGTGACTGATGAACAGGATCGAGGTCGAGAACTCGCGCCTGAGCTTCTCGACCAGATCCAGCACCTCGGCCTCGACCGTGACATCGAGCCCGGTGGTCGGCTCGTCGAGGATCAGCAGCGCCGGATTGCGGGCCAGCGCCATCGCGATGCCGACCCGCTGCTGCATGCCGCCGGAAAGCTGATGCGGATAGCGCTCCGCAACGCGGCGCGGATCGGAGATCTGCACCCGGTCCAGGATCTCCAGCGCACTCGCCTTCGCGCGCGTCGCGTCCTGGCCGTTGATCTCATAGACCTCGGCCACCTGGCGGCCGATCTGGAGCGACGGATTGAGCGCCCGGCCGGGGTCCTGGTAGACCATCGAGACGCTGGTGCGGCGGAGGTCGCGCAGCTCCCGCTTGCCCATGGTGACGATATCGCGGCCGTTGACCTTGATGCTGCCTGCCGAGACCTTGCCGTTGCGCGGCAGGTAGCGCACCGCCGAGAGCGCCGCCGTCGACTTGCCGCAGCCGGATTCACCGACCAGGCCATAGGCCTCGCCACGCCCGATCGCAAAGGAGACCTGGTGCAGGACGCTGCGTGCCCGGCCACGCACGCGATAGGAGACGTCGACGCCGTCGAAGACCAGCGCCTGCTCCGCCTGCTCCACGCTGGGCTTCAGGATGCTGCCGTCAGCCATCGAAGGCACTCTGGATTCCGTCGGCGACCAGGTTGACCGCCACCACCAGCGAGGCGATGGCGAGCCCGTCGAAAGCCACCGCCCACCAGGCCCCGGCGCTGATCATGCCGTAATTGGTCGAGATCGAGAGGCCCCAGTCCGGCGAGGGCGGCTGGATGCCGAAGCCGATGAAGCTCAAGGTCGCGACCGTGAAGATCGCATAGCCCAGCCGCACGGTGGTCTCGACCAGGATCGGCGGCATGATGTTCGGCAGAATCTCCACGAACATGACGTAGAGCGGGCCTTCGCGGCGCAGCTCCGCCGCCGCGACATAGTCTAGCTCGCGCTCCACCAGGACCGCGGCCCGCACGGTGCGCGCGATCAACGGCGCGAAGGTGAAGGCGATCACCAGGACCACCGTCACGTTGGAGGGACCGAGTGCCACCAGCGCCAGCAGCGCGATCAGCACCGTGGGCAAGGCCAGCAGCGCATCGACCACCCGGCTGATCGCCTCGTCGATCCAGCCCTGGAAGTAGCCCATGGCCAGCCCGAGGATGGTGCCGGCAATGGTGCCGAGCAGGGTCGCGAGCGGCGCGATGGTCAGGATGTCGCGCGAACCCACGATCACCCGCGAGAAGACGTCGCGGCCGAGCTGCTCGGTGCCGAACCAATGCTCCGCCGAGGGCGGCAGCAGCGCGTTCAGGGGATCGGCGGCGAAGGGATCATACGGCACCACCCAGGGGCCGAAGAGAGCGCAGAGCACCCAGAAGGCGAGGATGACGATGCCGACCAGGAATGCGCCGGACCGCAGGATCTGGCGCAGGCGCTGGCGCCGCTCGCTGGCGGCATCGCCGATCGCAGCGGCATCTTCCGCGGAGAGCGTCCCGTCGGTCATTGCGTCACCCCGCCGAAGCGAATCCGCGGGTTGAGCCAGGCGAACAGCAGGTCGGCCAGCAGGGAGGCAACCGCGAAGACGCAGCCCACCACCAGGATGCCGGCTTCCAGCATCGGGAAGTCCTTCTTGTTCGCGGCGGTGAAGATCAGGCTGCCGATCCCCTGGTAGCGGAACAGCGTCTCGATCACGACCAGGCCGCCGATCAGGTAGGCGGTCTGGGTGGCGATGACGCTGATCGTCGGGAGCAGCGCGTTGCGCAGGATGTGCCGCCAAATCACCAGATGCTGCGGCAGCCCCTTCAGCACTGCGGTCCGAGCATAGTCGGAATCCAATGCTTCGACCGTGCCGGCGCGCGCCATCCGCGCGATGTAGCCGAACAGGATCAGCACCAGCGGCAGCGACGGCATCAACAGGTGCTTGAACTGGATCAGCAGGCCGGCATCCTTCGGCGCGGTTGCCGAGATCGGCAGCCAGCGCAGCCAGAGTCCGAAGATCAGGATGAAGGCGATGCCGGATACGAACTCCGGCACGATGGTCGCCGACATGCCGACGGTTGTGATGGCACGGTCCAAGGGACGTCCGACATGCAAGGCCGCGAGCACGCCGCCGAGCAGGCTCAACGGAACCACCAGCAGGAAGGCGACCAGTGCGAGCTTGGCGGATTGCAGCAGGGCAGTGCCGACGAACCCCGCGACCGGCGCACGGTAGGCATAAGACTGCCCCATGTCGCCCTGGACGAGATTGCCGATCCAGTCGCCGTATTGCACCAGCAGCGGCCGGTCGGTGCCCATCTCGTGGTTGAGCGCATCGACCGCGCGCTGGTCGGCGAAGGGCCCGAGCATCGCCCGGCCGAGATTGCCGGGCAGCACCTGCCCCGCCGCAAAGACGATCACGCTCAACAGCCAGATCGTCACCAGCAGCAGAAAGAGACGCTTCAGCAGAAACTTCGCCATCAGGCGATCATACGGCAAAGGACCGGGGCCGCGAACCGCTTCCTGCGGTCCGCGGCCCCGTCCGCCGTCAGGCTCCGATTGACGCTTTGCTCAAGAAGACATGGCCCATCGCGGTCGGACGGACGTCGGCCACGGTCTTCAGGGTCGGGACCAGGAAGTCGTAGAAATAGCCGAACAGCACCGGCGACTGGTCGAGCAGCAGGTTCTGGATCTTGCCGGCCGTCGCGCGCTGGGACTCGAGATCGAGCGAGGCGATGTAGCTCGAGACAAGCGTGTCGTAGTCGGTGTTCTTGAAATGCGCCGAGTTCCAGGTGCCGTCGCTGCGCAGCGGCGCCGAGAGGAACACGTTCGGCACGCCGCGATGGCCGTAGTCGGTGATGCCCATGTCGGAATCGAGCCAAGGCGACTTGCCGTAGACCGCATCGCCGTAATAGGCGCCCTGGTCGAGGATGTTGAGCGTGATGTTGCCGCCGATTTCCTTGACCGCGTTCTGGATCACCTGGGCGTATTGCGGGATCTCGAGATAGTTCTCGGTGGTCAGCGTGACGTCGAAGCCTTTGACGCCCGCCGCTTCCATCAGCTGCTTGGCCTCGGCGATGTTCTTCTCGCGCTGCGCGACGCTGGAATCGCTGGACGGATAGGCGGCGGCAAACGGGCTGTCGTTGCCCTTCTGGGCGCGGCCCTTCATCAGGCCTTTCACCAGCGCCTCCCGGTCGAGGCAGAGCGCGATCGCGCGCCGCACCCGGGGATCGGTGAATTGCGGCTTGTCGGTCCGCATGTGGACCTGCTGGTGCGCGGTCGACGGAATGGAGATCACGTTGATGTTGGGATCGTTGAGAATGCCGACCGCCTGCAGCACCGGCGCCTGCTCCATCACGTCGAGCTCGCCCGCCTGCAGCGCCAGGATCTGCGGCTGGTAGTCGGTGTAATAGGTGATCTCGACCCGCTCCAGCAGCGCCGGCCCGCCCCAGTAGTCCGGGTTGCGCACGAAGGCGGCGCCGACCTTCGGCGTGTAGCTTTCCAGCTTGAACGCGCCGGTCCCGATCATGGTCTTCTCGAAGTCGCCCTTGTAGTCGGCGGGAATGATGATCGCGTTGTAGTTATCCGACGAGACCAGGTAGGGGAAGTTGCCGTTGGCCGCGTCGAGGTGGAACTCGACCGTGTAGTCGTCGACCTTCTTGGTGCCGCCGGCGCCGAGATAGCCGGTCAAGGCGGAGAGTGCGTTCGATCCGTTCTTCGGGTCGGCGATGCGCTCGATGCTGGCGACGACGTCGTCGGCCTTCATCTCGTTGCCGTTGTGGAACTTGACGCCCTTGCGGATCTTGAAGGTCCAGACCTTGCCTTCCTTGTCCGAGGACCAGCTCTCGGCCAGCATCGGCTTTGCGGCGAGGTCGCTGTCGCTGAGGACGAGATACTCGCCGACCTGCGACAGGGTCACGATGCCGCCGTTGTCGGCGATGGTGACCGGATCGATGGCACCCGCCGGCACGATCTGTCCCATCCGGAGCTTGCCGCCCGGCGTTGCGGCCCGCGCCGCGCGCGGGCGCAGGCCGACGCCCATCATGCCGGCGACGCCGCCGAGGACCGGCAGCGACAGGCCCAGCACGCTGCCGTGGCGCAGGAAGTCGCGGCGGCTGACCCGGCCGGCGACGAAGCCTTCGATCAGGTGGGTTTCATGCGCTTGCAGGCGGCGACGCAACACGTCGAGAAGCTTGAAGTCGATGGCCATTTGAATGCTCCCTGTTTGGCTTTTGCGTTTATGCTGCGATCATGCATCCATCGGCGGGCCGGATGCAAATTCCGGTAATTTCGCCGGCACTCAAGAAAAACTCGCCGGTCCTGTCAGGTCTCCTCCCAAGGAAAGGAATCCAGCCGTTCCGCGCCGGATGCCTTCACCAGCACCTGGGTCTCCAGCTTGATCGATTCCGTGCCCTGCTCGGCGATCAGGCTTTCGACGCAGAGCACCATGTTCTCCTCGAAGACGCCGTCATAGGCGGCCTCGGGGTCGGTGTGAAACGGCACCAGCGGCCATTCGTCGGCCATGCCCACGCCGTGCAGGGCGAGGGTATAGCGATAGGGCTGGTGCCTTTCCGGGATCTTCCAGGATTTCTCGGTGAACTCCCGGAACGACATGCCGGCCTTCAGAATCCCGAGGTTATGCTCGATCTGCTCGCGCGCCGTCGCGTAGAGCCGCCGCTGGGTGTCGGTCATCGGGGTGTGGCCGCAGGTCCAGGAGCGCGAGAGGTCGGTGCAGTAGCCGTAGGGACCGATCATGTCGATGTCGAAGGAGATCATCTCCCCTTCCTTGCACACGTAGTCGCTGGCTTCCTGGTACCAGGGGTTGGTGCGCGGGCCGCAGGAGAGCAGCCGGGTCTCGAACCACTCGCCGCCGGAGCGGATGTTCTCGTAATGGAGCTCGGCCCAGATCTCCTGCTCGGTCTTGCCGGGCAGCGAGTTCTCGTGCATCCGCGCCATCGCCGCCTCGGCGACGCGGATCGCCCAGCGCATCAGCGCCATCTCGTCCGCACTCTTGATCGCGCGTGCGCGCTCGGTCAGCTCCTGGCCCTCGACATAGGCGACGCCGCGGCGCTCGAGTGCCCAAAGGGCGGGCGGCTCGATCCGGTCCATGGCGACGCGGGTGTTGCCGCCGCCATGCGTGCGCACCAGGTCCGCGATCTCGTCCGCCCACTGCTCGACCCGCTCTTCCAGCCGGTAGCCGTGCGACATGTAGTGCCAGGAGCGGGAATTGCGGATCTCGTCCACCTCCGGCAGGTCGCGGCAGAGATGCTCGCAGCCCTTGAACTCGAAGATGATCGCCGGCCCGTCGAGGAAGATCAGCGCGTAGCGCACCGTCTCATGCATGGTCCAGAGCTGCATGTTCGGGGTGTCGAGGGCGTAGCGGATGTTGACCGGGTTGTAGAGCAGGATGGCGCAGCAATCATGCTGCGCCAGCTGCTGCCGGATGCGCTGCAGGCGATAGGTCCGGGCGCGGTCCACGATCTCGCGCGGCAACGGGCTCTTGAGCGGCTTGTCCGCCCCGAGCGGGTTGAGGAAGCGACGCTTCTCCGCGATGCCAGACCCTAGTGCTCGATCCAATAATCTCCCCCGAGATCGATCGCGCCCGGCCTCAGCCGGGACGACCGTAGAAGCCGATCCGCTCTTCCGCGCTGAACAGCACGCCTGGCCGCTCATAATAGGAGAACACCGCCACGATCCGGTCGCGGTCGCCCTCGACCGGCGTCACGCGGTGGACGGTGTTCTTGCCTTTGAAGACGTTCAGCGTGCCGGCCTTCTGCGGCAGCGTCTTCACCAGCGGATCCAGCCCATCGATGAACTTGACGACGCCGTCATAGTTCGGGTCGTCGTCGGAACGGAGATCGGTGCGGTACTGGAACTCGCCGCCGGCCTTGGGCTCCTGGATGAGCAGCGTGGTGGTGAACTGCGAGCGGTCGAAATGCCAGTTCAGTGCCTCGCCTTCGCGATAGCCCATGACGTTGACCCGGGCGAGCGGGTCTTCCATCAGGTAGAGCCTCGGCTTCTCCATCACGGCCGCCAGGAAATCGGCGAGCGGCGTCCAGTCGTAGATCCGGCCGATCAGCGTCGCCGCGATCTGGTCGCCGCACAAGGTCTGGCTGATGGTGTCGAAGGTGCGCAGCGCCGGGTGACCGGGCGAAAGGCCCGGCACCTCGCGGCGGAAATAGACGTTGTGGCTGCGGCGATGGGTGAAGGCGACGCTGTCGATCAGCGGTTTGAGCTGGTCAGCCGCCAGCGCGATCATCTCCGGGCGGACGAAGCCGGGCAGATTGAACATGCCGTCGCGCGCGAGCTCCGCCTGGCACGCCGCCACCAGCTCGTCGCCCGCCAGGGTGCCCAGGCGATCAACCGGATAGCGATCGAGATCCAGAATGTGCCGCATTCGATCCCTCTTGGATGGAATGCAAATCAGTCTATTTCCAGAAAATCTACGCTGGAATGGGACAAAAATTAACTGACCAATAGTTTTTCTATAGGCTGCTGCCGAACCAGGTGAGGAAAGACTGCACCACCCGCTTGTCGGTCCGGGAATGGGGATGGACCGCGCAGTAGTCGTGCCCGAGCGGGAGGCCGAGCTCGAACGGCGCGACCAGCCGGCCGTCCGCCAATTCCTCGCGCGCCAGCATCCGCTGGCCGAGCGCGAAGCCGCGACCCGCAAGCGCGAGGTCGACCGCGAGGCTGGACATCTGCGTGGTGTGGCCGAGTTCGATCTGCGGCGCGCGCGGAACCCCGGCCGCGGCGAACCACTCGGCCCAGCTCGGATAGGAGGCGAAACTGCCGCCCCAGTCGATGTGGATGAGCTCGCTGTCCTGAATCTCATCGGGATCGCGGAGCGGCGTTCGCCGGCGCGCGAGATAACCGGGCGCGCAGAGCGGCGTCACCACGTCGCGGATCAGCGATCGGGTCACCATTTCCGGATAGAGATGCTGGCCGTAGCAGATCCTGAGATCGATGTGGTGCTGCGCGAAATCGACCGGATCCTCCTCGGCCCGGATCACGCAGCGCACGTCGGGCTCCGCAGCCAGGAAATCCGGCAGCCGGCGATTGAGCCAATGCACCGCGACCGAGGCATGCGTGCTGATCACGAAGCGCGACCGCACCTTGCCTTCGAGCAGGCGCCGGGTCATGTCGGTCAGCCGCTCGATCACCTGGGCGCTGTCGGCGTAGACCGCGAGGCCGGCATCGGTGAGCTGCAGCTGGTTATTGCGGCGGGTGAAGAGCTGCTTGGCGAAGAAGTCTTCCAGCAGCTTCACCTGCTGGCTGACCGCGCCGGGGGTTACGCCGAGCTCACGCGCGGCCTGGCTGAAGCCGCCGAGACGCGCACTCGCCTCGAAGGCCTTCACGGCGTTGAGCGGTGGCAATCGCGCGGCCAAACAAGCCTCCTCGGCGGCTTCCCTTAGAAAAACTGAATGTATCGAAGATTGGCTCGCATATACACCGAGAAAAGCTCACGGTAATCTGCCAAGCCTGAAGTTGGCGCGGCGGTGCGGGGAGAGAGCGCGGTGAACGACGCAGCGATCAGAGATCTCGGCGAAACGCTGGCCCGCTACAGCCAACTTCCCTACGAGCGCGCCTGGTCGATGCCGCGCGGCTTCTACACCGATCCCCGGGTGCTCGACCTCGAAGCGGAATCGCTGTTCCTGCGCGAATGGATCTGCGTCGGGCGCGCCGAAGAGGTTGCCAAGCCCGGCGACTATTTCGTGTTCCGCATCTGGAACGAGTCCATCGTCACCATGCGCGGCAAGGACGGCAAGCTGCGCGCCTTCTCCAACGTCTGCCGCCATCGCGGCGCCCTGATCGCCAGCGGCAGCGGCAACCGCAACGTCCTGCTCTGCCCCTATCACGCCTGGTCCTATGACACGCAGGGCCGCCTGGTCGCGACCCCGGGCATCGACAAGCGGGAAGATTTCGATCGCGCCGATTGCCGACTGCCGGAGTTCGCCTGCGCGGTCTGGCACGGCTTTATCTTCGTTTCGCTCGCCGAGAATCCCGCGCCGCTGGCGCCGATGCTGGCCGGGCTCGAGACGCTGGTCGCTCCTTATCACCTGGAGGAGATGAAGCTCCGTTACCTGACCGATGAGATCTGGCCGGTGAACTGGAAATGCCTGGTCGAGAATTTCATGGAGGGCTATCACCTCACGCCGCTGCATCGGGAGACGCTGCACCCGGTCAATCCCAGCCGCCTCTGCAGCCACTTCCCGCCGGGCGAGGCCTATTTCGGCTACAATGCCGGCTTCGACCCCAGCCTGCCGCGTCCGCAGGGCGGCCACCCGGATTTGACCGATGCCGAGGCGACCAACTGCGTGATGGCCGCAGTTCCGCCCGGCCTGGTGATCGGCTGCGCCGGCGATTACAGCTCCTTCCTCTGCGTGCAGCCGGACGCAATCGACCGCGTGCGGGTGAAGATGGGCCTGATCTTCTTCGGCGGCGACTGGCCGCAGGAACGCGTCGATTGGGCGGTCGGCCTGTTCCAGCGCACCATGGCCGAGGACAAGGAAGTCCTGGTCGGCCTGATGCAGGGCCTGAACTCCCGTCACCAGCGGCCTGGGCCACTGGCGCGCGCCGACCTCGAAGGCCCGACCTGGGACTTCTACAAATACCTCAACCGCCGGATGGGAGAGTCGCTGCGCGCCATCGGCGACAGGCGATGAACAGCGAACGGCGCGGCAGGCGTGCCGCGGCGTCGGCGCAGCCGATCCGTCAGCTGCCCTGGGCGCAGCCGCAACTGACGCTGGAGCCGGCGCGCATCCTCAGCGATGACCAGATCGAGACCATCCACCAGCAGTCGCTGCAGGTGCTGGAAAAGATCGGCATGGAGATTCTCGATCCCGAAGCGCGCGACATCCTCGGCGGCGCCGGCGCGCTGGTGGAGGGCGAGCGCGTGCGGGTCGGCCGCGACATCGTCGAGCAAGCGCTGAAGACGCCGCCGGCG
>JAYSFH010000016.1:0-18886 GCA_041913405.1 Dongia sp.
CGATCTTGGTGCAGTAGACCGGTGCCACGCGCACGCCGAGATAGGCCTTCAAGGCGGCGACGTCGAAACGGGCGAAATGGAAGATCTTCAGCACATTCGGGTCTTCCAGCATCGCTTTCAGCCGCGGCGCGTGGTGGAGCTTGCCCGACTCGGTCTTCGGGATCTGCACCAGATGGCTGACGCCGTCGCCCGACGACATCTGCACCAGGCAGAGTCGATCCCGGGCCGGATTGAGGCCCATGGTCTCGGTGTCGATCGCGACCGAGCGGCCGAGATCGAGCCCCTCGGGCAGATCGCCTTTGTAGAGATGGATGCTCATTGCGTTACCCCGAAGATTCCGCCCGTCCGGCGGTGGCCGAAAATTTCCCCGATTCGGCGCGGGATCGGTCCGGTATAGATCATCGGAGCGATGGTGCCCAGGAGAGGACTCGAACCTCCACGACCTTGCGGCCACTGGCACCTGAAGCCAGCGCGTCTACCAATTCCGCCACCTGGGCACAGGTCGTTCGGTCGCCCGGTGCGCCCGGGCGTTTTGGCCGGCGCATTCTGTCCAGAAAAGTTCTGAAGTCAATCCTTAATGAGGGGCATCAAAGCGGTGGATCTTTCGCCGCACCGGCCCGCCATTCCCGGCAGGGCGCAGCGTTTACAAACCGGGATCCTTGGCACATATCTAGCCCTTATTCGGCAAAGGGATGGGGGCGAAGATGCGCGGCGAACTGGTGACGGTGTTCGGCGGCTCCGGCTTCATCGGCCGCTATGTGGTGCGGCGCCTGGCCCGCGAGGGCTGGCAGGTGCGCGTCGCGGTGCGGCGCCCGGACGAGGCTCTGTTCTGCAAGACCGCCGGCCATGTCGGCCAAGTCGTGCCGGTCGCCGTCAATCTGCGCGACCCGGCTTCGGTGCGTGCCGCGGTCGCCGGCGCTTCCGCCGTGGTCAACCTGGTCGGCATCCTGTTTCAGGCCGGGCCGCAGCGCTTCGACGCGGTGCATGCACAAGGCGCGGCGAATGTCGCGGCAGCGGCCGCCGGCGCCGGGGTGCGGGCGCTGGTGCAGATCTCGGCGATCGGCGCCGACAGCCAATCCCCGGCCGCCTATGCGCGTTCGAAGGCTGCCGGCGAGGCCGCGGTGAAGACTGCGTTCCCGGCCGCCACGATCCTCAGGCCCAGCATCGTGTTCGGGCCGGAGGACGACTTCTTCAACCGCTTCGCCAAGATGGCGTTGATCGCCCCGGGCGTGCCGCTTATCGGCGGCGGCACCACGCGCTTCCAGCCGGTCTATGTGGTGGACGTCGCGTAAGCGATCGCCCGTGCGGTCGAGCATCCGGCAGCCCATGCCGGCAAGACCTATGAGCTCGGCGGCCCGCGGATCTACAGCTTCCGCGAATTGATGACGCTGATGCTGAACGAGATCGGCCGCAAGCGCTGCCTCTGCTCGCTGCCCTTCGCACTCGCATCGCTGCAGGGGTCGATCTTCCAGGCGATCCCGTTCATCAAGCCGCCCTTGACCGCCGACCAGGTGAAGCTCTTGAAGCGCGACAATGTGGTGGGGCCGCAGGCCGCGGGCTTCAAGGAGCTCGGCATCACGCCGACCGCGCTCGAGCCGATTCTGCCGACCTATCTCGATCGCTATCGCCCGCAGGGCTTCTACAGCAAGGTGAGCTAGGAGCAGACCAGCTCCGGCATGCGGTAGAGCGCGTAGATCAGCGCGCCGCCCAGGGCCACGCGGTAGAGCGCGAAGAGCGTGAAGCTGCCGCGCCGCACCCAGTACATCAGGAAGGCGATCGCCAGGAAGCCGACGATGCCGCTGATCGTGGCGGTCAGCAGCACGCGCTCATCATCGACCATCTGCCGCGCGGCGATGCCGAGCCAGAAGCTGTAGAGCGCGGAAGCCAGCATCCAGGGGATCGAAAGCAGCAGCGCGAAACGCGCCGCGTCGGGACGCTCGTAGCCGAGCGTGCGCGCGACCGTGATCACGATGCCGATCCGGCTGACGCCCGGCAGAACGGCCAGGCCCTGGAACACGCCGATGATCAGCGCCTGGACTAGGTTCATCTGGTGCAGGCGCCGCACCGTGAGCCCGGCCTGGTCCGCGACGTAGAGCACCACGCCGAAGGCGACCAGCAGGACGGCGATGTAGATCGGCTCCCGGATTGTGACGTCGAGGAAGCCGCGCAGGCCGAAGGTGATGACGAAGGCCGGCAGCGAGGCGGCCAGCAGGTAGAGGATCAGGGCGGCGCCGGGGTCGCGCTTGCCCCGGAGAACCCGGAGCAGGCTGCGGGTCATCTGCAGGACATCCCGCCAGAGATAGACCAGCAGCGCCAGCAGCAGCCCGATGAAGCCCGCGGCGGCGGCCATGTGGTCCACGGCCGCCCAGCAGAACAGTCGCGCCAGCAGGGCAAAATGGGCCTCCGGATCGATGGGCAGCATCTCCGACACACCGCGGAGAATCGCCATGATCAAGATGTCGGCATTCGGCACTGACGCGTCTCAACCTGTAGGGGTCCGGACTTATAACATCGCGAATCGGCGCATTCACGCATCCAAATTAGTCTCATTTTGGTACTAATATCGATGCCGTGACGTGCATCGCGTCCTTCGGCTGAGTCGAAACGGGACGACTGGCGGAATAATAGGTCATATTTTTTGTCCTAATTGTCATTTTCCGCTCGATGGGGCCGGGGATTTCGGTTAATTGTTCCCGACCGCGCGGCAGCCTGCCCTGGGCGCGGGTTTGGATTGCCCTTCTTCTGAAGCATCGGCCGGGATGGAGCGGAACCGCAAATGGCCGAGAAGCTGCTGAAATTCGTCAATTTGCAAAGGGCGATGCCGGAGAAGCGGGCATCGGAGACCCGGCGCAGTGATTTCGGCGAGATCTATGCCGAGTTCGCCGCCCCGGCCGCCACCGCCCAGGCCAGCCGCTGCTCGCAATGCGGCGTGCCCTTCTGCCAGGTGCATTGCCCCCTCTCCAACAACATCCCCGACTGGTTGAAGCTCACGGCCGAAGGGCGGCTGGAGGAGGCCTATGAGATGTCCTCTTCCACCAACACCTTCCCGGAAATCTGCGGCCGGATCTGCCCGCAGGACCGGCTCTGCGAAGGCAATTGCGTGATCGAGCAGTCCGGCCATGGCACGGTGACGATCGGTGCGATCGAGAAATACATCACCGACACCGCCTTCGACATGGGCTGGGTGAAGCCGGCCAAGCCGGCGCGCGAGCGCAAGGAATCGGTCGGCATCATCGGCGCTGGCCCCGCGGGCCTGGCCGCCGCCGACCTGCTGCGCCGCAAGGGCTATCAGGTGACGGTATATGACCGGCACGACCGGGTTGGCGGGCTGCTGATCTATGGCATTCCCAACTTCAAGCTCGAGAAGCCGATCGTGCTTCGCCGCGCCGAGTTGCTGAAAGAGTCGGGCGTCGTCTTCAAAACCAATTTCGAGATCGGCCCCGACGCCAGCCTCGACGACTTGCGCAAGCAGCATGATGCGCTGCTGATCGCGACCGGCGTCTACAAGGCGCGCGAGCTGCAGGCGCCGGGCTCGGGGGCGAAGAACATCGTTGCCGCGCTCGACTATCTCATCGCCAGCAACCGCAAGGGCCTCGGCGACACCGTGCCGGACTTCGAATCCGGCGCGCTCAACGCCGCGAGCAAGAACGTCGTGGTCATCGGCGGCGGCGACACCGCGATGGATTGCGTGCGCACCGCGGTGCGCCAAGGGGCGAAGTCGGTGAAGTGCCTCTATCGCCGCGACCGCGGCAACATGCCGGGCTCGCAGCGCGAGGTCGCCAATGCCGAGGAAGAGGGCGTCGAGTTCCTCTGGCAGTCCCTGCCGCATTCATTCCTGGACGATGCGCAAGGCAAGGTGCGCGCGGTTCGCACCACCCGCATCCATCTCGGGCCGCCCGACGCCACCGGCCGCCAGGTACCGACCCCGATCGAGGGCTCGGACTTCGACGTCGAGGCCGACCTGGTGGTGAAGGCGCTCGGCTTCGACGCCGAGGACCTGCCAAAACTCTTCGACTCGCCGGCTTTGGCGGTGACGGCGGCGGGCACGATCAAGATCGACTGGCGCAATCTGATGACGGCGATTCCCGGCGTTTTCGCCGCCGGGGATATTGTGCGTGGCGCTTCCCTGGTAGTCTGGGGAATCCGCGACGGGAGGGACGCCGCCATGAGCATCGACAATTACCTTTCGAAGGCTTTGCAATCCGCGGCGGCAGAGTGATGCCGGGTCGCGGAATCCTGGCCGGCGTCCGGCCGGCGATCGCCTGCGGCCTCGCGCTCGCGGTCGTCGTGCTGGCCTTCAAGGCCGATGCCGCCGACATCGACCGCGAACGCGCCAATGCCGCGCGGGCGCTGGCCCAGCGCTATTGGCGCGAGGCCGGGCTCGACAAGCTGCCGCAAGCCTATGACCGCGCGCGCTTCGAGAAGGCGGTGGGTGGCGAGGACGATCCCTTCAACATCGTCGCCGCGATTGCCGTGGCGACCCTGACCTCGAATCCGGAGCGCAAGGAAAGCGTGCTGCGCTATCTCAATGAGGCGCTCCTGCCCTATGCCCGCACGCACAAGGATCAGTATCTCTGCCTGGTCTCGGAGGTGTTCTACAATTCGAGCACCGACACCGACGCCTTGCAGGGTCTTTCCAAGGGCAAGTACACGAGCGAAGGCCTGGCGGTCGCCTTCATCAACTACGCCTATTTCCTGATCAAGACCGACCGGGAACGCGAGAAGCTGGGGCTGGTGCTCCCCGGCAACAACGGCATTCCGGAGGCGGTCGCCAGCTTCAAGAAGACCCTGAACGAGGACGGCGGCGCCATGATCCCCGACGGCGCCGTCAAACTCGGCTGCAGTCGCTAGACTTTAAACTCCCAGGACCAGTGTCATGAGCGGATCCGAAACAGAGCTCTACCGGAAGAACCTTGCCCATCTGCAGGCGCATGGCCTCTATGACCCGGCCGACGAGCATGATGCCTGCGGCGTCGGCCTGATCGCCACGCTGGACGGCAAGCCGCGGCGCGAGGTGGTGCTGAAGGGCGTCGAGGCCTTGAAAGCGGTCTGGCATCGCGGCGCGGTGGACGCGGACGGCAAGACCGGCGACGGCGCCGGCATCCATGTGCAGATCCCACATGCCTTCTTCGAGGATTTCATCCGCAAGGGCGGCCAGGAGATCGGCCCGGCCAAGTTCGCGGTCGGCCAGATCTTCCTGCCGCGCACCGATCTCGGCAAGCAGGAGCGCTGCCGAGTCATCGTCGAGCGCGAGATCCTGAACTACGGCTACACGATCTACGGCTGGCGCCAGGTGCCGGTGAATATCGGCGTGATCGGCGAGAAGGCCAACGCGAGCCGGCCGGAGATCGAGCAGATCATGATCGCCAACAACCGCGGTGTCAGCGAGGAGCAGTTCGAGACCGACCTCTACATCATTCGCCGCCATATCGAGAAGGCGGCGCTCGATGAGCATATCACCGAGCTCTACATCTGCTCGCTCTCCTGCCGCTCGGTCATCTACAAGGGCATGTTTCTCGCCGAGCAGCTCGACTCCTTCTATCCGGACCTCACCGACGAGCGGTTCGAGAGCAACTTCGCGATCTACCACCAGCGCTATTCGACCAACACCTTCCCGACCTGGAGCCTCGCGCAGCCGTTCCGCGTCATCGCCCATAACGGCGAGATCAACACTTTGCGCGGCAACGTCAACTGGATGCGCGCCCATGAGACCCGGCTCTATTCCGCGGTCTATGGCGAGCATATGGCGGAGCTGAAGCCGGTGATCCAGCCGTCGGGCTCGGATTCGGCGGCGCTCGACAACGTGTTCGAGATCCTGACCACCTCGGAGCGGTCGCTGCCGATGGTGAAGTGCCTGCTGATCCCCGATGTCTGGGATGGCCGCACCGCGATGCCGCAGCCGATTCGCGACATGTTCAGCTATTGCAACTCGGTAATGGAGCCCTGGGACGGGCCGGCCGCGATCTGCGGCTTCGCCGGCAACTGGGTGATCGCCGCCATGGACCGTAACGGCCTCAGGCCCTTGCGCTATGCGATCACCGAGGACGGGCTTCTGGTCGCCGGTTCGGAAGCGGGCATGGTCAAGCTGAACGAGAGTGCCATTCGGGTGAAAGGCCGCTTGGGGCCGGGCCAGATGCTGGCGCTCGACCTTGGCGCGGGCAAGTTCTACGGCAATGACGAGATCATGAACGATCTCGCCTCGGGCGAGGATTACGGCGCCTGGGTGAAGAACATCACCGTGATCGACGACCTCATCAAGCGGCGCCGCGGCGAGCCGGCGATCTTCGAGAAGGATTACTTGCGCCGCCGCCAGGTGGCCGCGGGTCTTTCGCTGGAAGATCTCGAGCTGGTGCTTCAGCCGATGGTCGAGGAAGCCAAGGAAGCCGTCGTCTCGATGGGCGACGACACGCCGCTGGCGGTGCTGTCGGAGCACTACCGCGGTCTGCAGCATTTCTTCCGGCAGAATTTCAGCCAGGTGACCAACCCGCCGATCGATTCCCTCCGCGAGAAGCGGGTGATGAGCCTGAAGACGCGCTTGGGCAACCTCGGCAATGTGATGGACCAGGACGAGGGGCAGTGCAAACTGCTGCAGCTCGACTCTCCGGTGCTCACCACCGCCGAGTTCCAGGCGATGGGCGCCTATATGGGCAAGAGCGGCGCCGAGATCGACTGCACCTTCGACGTGAACGGCGGCGACAACGCGCTGCGCGACGCGATCCAGTCAATCCGCCGCCAGGCCGAGGACGCGGTGCGCGGCGGCGCCACGCATCTGATCCTGACCGACGAGAAGGTCTCGGCCACCCGCGCGGCGATCCCGACCATCCTGGTCACGGGTGCGGTGCATGTGCATCTGCTCCGCCACCAGCTCCGCACCTTCACCTCGCTCAACGTCCGGTCGGGCGAGTGCCTCGACGTGCATCACTTCGCAGTGCTGATCGGCGTCGGCGCCACCACGGTCAACGCCTATGTCGCGGAAGCCGCGATCGAGGACCGCCGTGCCCGCGGGCTGTTCGGCGAGATGACCTTGGACCAGTGCCTCGACCATTACCGCAAAGCGGTGGACCAGGGGCTTTTGAAGGTCATGTCCAAGATGGGCATCGCCGTGATCTCCTCCTATCGCGGCGGCGCCAATTTCGAGGCGCTCGGCCTCTCGCGCACGCTCGTCGCGGAGTATTTCCCGTCGATGGCCTCGCGCATTTCCGGCATCGGCATGATCGGCATCCAGAAGCGGGTGCTGGCCTTGCATGCACGCGCCTGGTCCGAGGACTTCGTGGCGCTGCCGGTGGGCGGCTTCTACAAGTTCCGGAAGTCCGGCGAGACCCATGCCTGGGCCGCCGAGATGATCCACATGCTGCAGAGCGCGGTCACCTCGGAATCCTACCAGACCTTCAAGAAGTATTCCGAAGGCGTGTTCAAGGCGCCGCCGGTGGCGATCCGCGACCTGCTGGATTTCGTGCCGACCGGCCACCAGGTGCCGGTGGAGGAAGTCGAGAGCATCACCGAGCTCCGCAAGCGTTTCGTGACTCCCGGCATGTCCTTGGGCGCGCTGGGGCCGGAGGCGCATGGCACGCTCAACATCGCCATGAACCGGATCGGCGCCAAGTCGGATTCCGGCGAGGGCGGCGAGTTTTCCTCGCGCTTCAAGCCGCGGCCGAACGGCGACAACGCCAATTCGGCGATCAAGCAGATCGCTTCGGGGCGGTTCGGAGTGACCGCCGAGTACCTGACCAACTGCCGCGAGATCGAGATCAAAGTGGCCCAGGGCGCCAAGCCTGGCGAAGGCGGCCAGCTGCCGGGCTTCAAGGTCACGGTGGAGATCGCGCAGCTCCGTCATGCGACGCCGGGCGTGTCGCTGATCTCGCCGCCGCCGCATCACGACATCTATTCGATCGAGGATCTGGCGCAGCTCATCTATGACCTGAAGCAGATCAATCCCAAGGCCAAGGTCTGCGTGAAGCTGGTGGCGCGCTCCGGCATCGGCACCATTGCTGCGGGTGTCGCGAAGGCCAAGGCCGACGTTATCCTGGTCTCCGGCCATGTCGGCGGCACCGGCGCCTCGCCCCACACCAGCATCAAATATGCGGGCGTGCCCTGGGAAATGGGCCTTTCCGAAGTCCATCAGGTGCTGACGCTCAATCGTCTGCGGCACCGGGTGAAGCTGCGCACCGACGGCGGCATCAAGACCGGCCGCGACGTGGTGATCGCCGCGATCCTCGGCGCCGAGGAGTTCGGCATCGGCACGGCGTCGCTGATCGCCATGGGCTGCATCATGGTGCGGCAGTGCCACTCGAACACCTGCCCGGTCGGCGTCTGCACCCAGGACCCGAAGCTGCGCGAGCGTTTCTCCGGCACGCCGGAGAAGGTGGTGAACCTGTTCAGCTTCATCGCCGAGGAGGTGCGCGAGATCCTGGCCTCTTTGGGCTATCGCACCTTGAACGAGGTGATCGGCCGCACCGAACTGCTGGAGCAGGTCAGCCGCGGCGCCGCCGACCTGGACGATCTCGACCTCAACCCGATCCTGGCCCAGGCCGACGCGGGCGACCAGGCGCGCTATTGCACGCTGGAAGGCCGCAACGAGGTGCCGGACACGCTCGACGCGCAGATGATCAAGGATGCGACCGCCTTGTTCGAAGCCGGCGAGAAGATGCAGCTGCAATACAACATCCGCAACACCTACCGTGCGATCGGCACGCGCCTGTCGTCGCACATCACCAAGAAGTTCGGCATGTTCGGGCTGAAGCCCGGCCATGTCACCGTGCGTCTCCGTGGATCTGCGGGGCAGTCGCTCGGCGCCTTCTCGGTGCAGGGGCTGAAGCTCGAGGTCTTCGGCGATGCCAATGACTATGTCGGCAAGGGCCTTTCGGGCGGCATGATCGTGGTGCGGCCGCTGCCCTCGAGCCCGCTGGTCACCAACCTGAACACGATCATCGGCAACACGGTTCTCTATGGTGCCACGGCGGGCAAGCTGTTCGCCGCCGGCCAGGCCGGCGAGCGTTTCGCCGTCCGCAACTCCGGCGCCGAGGTGGTGGTCGAGGGCTGCGGCTCCAACGGCTGCGAATACATGACCGGCGGCACCGCGGTGATCCTGGGCGGCGTCGGCGACAACTTCGCCGCCGGCATGTCGGGCGGCATGGCCTTCGTCTATGACGCGGCCGAGAATTTCGCGACCCATGTCAACGGCGAGAGCGTCGTGTGGCAGCGACTGGAATCGGCGCATTGGGAGGCGCATCTCAAGGGCCTGATCGCCGAGCATGCCAAGGAGACGCAGTCCAAGTTCGCCGCCCGCCTGCTGAGCGACTGGTCGCTGGAACGCGGCCGCTTCTGGCAGGTGGCGCCGAAGGAGATGGTCGACAAGCTCGAGCACCCGTTGTCGGACAAGGCACAGAAGAAGCTTGCCGAGTGACCTCCCGCTCCGCAGCCGCGGCGTCATCGCCTTCGTCGTCGCGGGCCGGGGAGACGCGGCCCGGGTCCTGCTGCTGAAGCGCAAGACCGCGCCGGTCGGCGCCTGGTGTCCGGTCTCCGGCCGGATCGAGGACGGCGAGAAAGCCTGGGCGACGGCGCTGCGCGAGATCGGCGAGGAGACCGGCCTCAACGACGGCACGCTCTACACCACCGGCGTCACCGACAGCTTCTATGACCCACAGGCGAATAGCATCGAGCTGATGCCGGTCTTCCTGTTCATGATCGCACAGGAGCAGCCGGTGACGCTCGACGCGGCGCAGAGCGCCTATGCCTGGCGCGACGTCGATGCGGCTTTGGCGCAATTGACCTTCGCCGGACATAAGACGGCGCTGGAGACTATTCGCCGCGATTTCATCCAGCGCGAACCCGATCCGCTGAAGCGGATCACGCCTTGAAAATGCCGCGTTCCTGCGTCAAATAGCGGCCGGCATTTTGGGGATATTATGGCGAACGGCACCGCGCTTCTTTTCGATCTCGACGGCACGCTCACCGACACCGATCACCTGCATGTCGAGGCCTTCCGCACCTTGCTGAAGGATTTCGACCGCACCATCACCGTCGAGCACTACAAGGCGCGGATCATGGGGCATCCCAATGACGAGATCATGCGCGAGATGTTTCCCGACGAGACTCCAGAACGGCGCGTGGCACTCTCCGACCGGAAGGAGCAGCTGTTCCGCGATCAGCTCGCGACCCTGACGCCGACGCCCGGCGTCCTCAAGGTGCTGGACTGGGCCGATGCCAACCGCGTGCCATATGCCGTCGTCACCAACGCGCCGCGGGCCAATGCCGAGATGATGCTGCAGGGGCTGGGCCTCGACCGACGCATGACCGAGCTGGTCATCGGCGACGAGCTGGAGCGCGCCAAGCCCGATCCCCTGCCCTATCGCACCGGCCTGCAGCGGCTGGGCGCCTCTGCCGAGCGGGCACTCGCCTTCGAGGACTCGCTGCCGGGCATCCGCGCCGCGCACGGTGCCGGCATCGCGACCTATGGCATCCGCACTGCGCATCCCGACGCGGCGCTGCTGGGCTCGGGCGCGGTCGCGGCGATCACCGATTTCACCGATGCCGGTCTTTGGCAAAGGCTGGAGGCGCTGCTCTAGCCATGCTGCCGCACCAGCCGTTCTATTTCCTGCGCCACGGCGAGACCGATTGGAACAAGGTGCGGCGGCTGCAGGGCCTGACCGACGTGCCGCTGAATGCCCGCGGCGAGGAACAGGCCGAGCGGGCACGGATTATCGCCGCCGGATTGGGGTTGAAGTCGATCGCGGTCAGCTCGCTTTCAAGGGCGCGGCGCACCGCCGAGATCGTCAACCGCGATCTCGGGCTGCTGATGACGCATTACGATTCGCTCCGCGAGTTCGACGTTGGCCCCTACGAGGGCAGCACCGACGGTTCCTGGCTGGAGCGCTGGTTCGCCGACGGCGCGGTCGAAGGCCCGGAGAGTTTCGGCGATTTCAGGAGGAGGGTCTTAAGCGGGATGATCGAGGCGCTGACCCTCGAACACCCGGTGCTGATCGTGGCGCATGGCGGCGTGTTCTGGGCCTTGCAGCGGCTGCTCGGCTTCGCCGAACTCACCCATGCGCCCAATGCCGTGGTCGCGCGTTTCGAGCCGCCCGCTGTTCCCGGCGGCGCCTGGCAGATCACGATGCTCGGCGGCACGCCCCCTCTGCCTCAGGCGATCACGGCTTAGCGCGCGAGACGAGTTGCTAAAACTCGACTCGAATGCTCTTGCATAAACAAGGCTTCGCGACTCGGCGCGCATCCGCGTGTGCGTTCTTGGCTTGTGCTGCGGGGCCGCTGGCGGCACCATGACGGCGGTTCGGACTCGGCGCCTAAGGATTCCCAGCTTGGAAGCGCAGGGACAAAAGGTCCTCAAGAACTTGGCCCTGGATGTCGGCGCGATGCGCCGGCTCGAAGAGCTGCATCGCAACTGGCGACTCGGGCGACCGCGCAGCCAGCGCATGATGCTGGCCGACTGCGACATCAGGAAACTCGACCTCAGCCTGATGGATTTCACCGACGCCTATTTCCTGCGCTGCAATTTCGAGCGCGCCAACCTGCGCGGCGCGGTCTTCCGCGACGCGATCCTGACCGGCAGCAGCTTCGACGAAGCGGACTTGACCGGAGCGGTGTTCGAGCGCGCCGATCTGCGTGGCGCCGTGTTCCATGGCAGCGACATGACGCGCGCTTCGCTGGCTGCCGCGGATTTGCGCAAGGATTTCTCCCAGGGCGCCGCGCAGAACCCCACTGCAGCCTGCCGGTTTCGCGGGGCGAGGCTGGAGCAGACCGCCTTCGTGGGCGCCAAGCTGATCAGCGTCGATTTCGCCGGGGCCTTTCTATTGGAAGCGGATTTCTCCGGCGCCGATCTGCGCCGCACCAGCTTCGCCTCGGCGCAGCTGCAGGGCATTCGGCTGGCCGGCGCCGAGCTGGAGGGCGCCGATTTCACCGCCGCAGCCGCCGTCGATGAGGCGACGCGCGACCAAGTGCTGGCCGCTTCGCTTCCCATCGGCTCTGCGCCGCGCCTGAGCGAGAGCGATGTCCGCAAGCGGCTGGGCGACCACGCGCAATGGGTCGATAGCCTCGGCCGCAATGGCCGACGGCTCGAACTCGAGGGCTTCGACCTTTCCGGTTTAGATCTGCGCGGCGTCAATCTGGCCGCTGCCAAGCTGGTGCGCTGCCTGCTGGCGCGCGCCAACCTGAAGGACGCCTGGCTGCTCGCCACCGATCTCCACGGCGCCAACCTGTCAGAGGCTAACCTGACCGCCGCCGATCTCCGCGGCGCGGACTTGAGCGACACGCATCAGCGCGGTCTGATCCTGCCCGGCGCGAGGACCGGGCTGATCCCCGGCCTCTCGCTCACCACGCGTGGTCTCCGAGTCTAGAGGCCGCGTCTAGCGGCCGCGTCGGAACAGCAGGCTCGCGAGCAGGAGCCCGCCCAACCCGATCAGAATCGCCTGTCCCGGATTCTCCCGCGCATAGCGGCTGGCCGACTTGGCCAGGCCTTGCGCTGCATCCAGCGCCTCGCCGGCATGCTGGCGGGCATAGGCCGCGCCTTCCTGCAGCTTCTCCGACGCCGCCTTGCGCGCGTCGCGGGTCGCCTCGTCGATCCGCTGCCCGGCATCGTGGATGGTTTCGCGCGCGGATTCCATGCCGTTGCCCATCTTGTTGCTGGCGGTGGTGTTCATGATCTGCCTCGCTTCTGGTCGTGTTGCTGGGTGCGGTCGGTCCCGGGGTCGATGCCCGCGGGCTCATGCTCGTGATCGATGCTGGCGGGATTCTCCGGCATCGTTCCGGGCTTGCCCCTGCCGGTCATTTCCGGGCGTTTCGGCGTATGTCCCGGCATCTCGGGCTGCTTCTGCTTCGGTTGGACGGACATCCGCGCCTCCTGGATCGAATCACTGCTTGAACAAGCGCCGCACGGTAATTCGGTTGCGTCGCCGATTCGAATCCGCAGCCGCGCGGGCTGGCGAAGCGAGACCGCCGCTGCTATCTTCCGCCGCGAATCATGCGATGCCTCCTTCATCATCCGCTGCAGCCACAATCCCGCCTCATTCGCCTGCAATTGGCGGAGAAGAAGCTGGACGCCGATTTCGTGGTCGAGCGGCCCTGGGACCGGCGCGACGAGTTCCTCCGGGTCAATCCCGCCGGTGAAGTGCCGGTGCTGATCGACGAGAACGGGGCGACGATCTGCGGCTTCACGCCCGTCCTCGAATATCTCGAGGAGGCCTATCCGGACAGCGGCGGCGTGCCGCTGTTGGGCCGGACCCTGCAGGACCGCGCCGAGGTGCGGCGGCTGATCCACTGGTTCGACGGCAAGTTCGAGCGCGAGGTCACCCGCAACCTGCTGCATGAGAAGATCTTCAAGCGCTTCATGCCGAATGCCGGCGGCGGCCCGGATTCGGGTGCCATACGGGCGGGCAAGGCCAATATCGCCATCCATCTCCAGTACATCGCCTGGCTGACCGAGCGCCGTGCCTGGCTCGCCGGCCCGGCGCTCAGCCTCGCCGACCTGATGGCGGCGGCACAGCTATCGGCGATCGACTATCTGGGCGACGTGCCCTGGGACGATCACGAAGGCGCCAAGGACTGGTATGCGCGGCTGAAATCGCGGCCGAGCTTCCGCTCGCTGCTCGCCGACAACCTCCCCGGCGCACCGCCCCCGCCGCATTACGCGGACCTGGATTTCTAATTCGTCTGGACGTCGATCGCCGCGAGACCGGTGCGTGCTTCTTCGGCCGCGTAGGAATCCGGGGCGACTTCAAGCAGCTTCAGCCAATCCGCTCGCGCGCCGTCCTTGTCACCGGCCTCGGCGCGCTGCGTGCCGCGTTCCAGCAGCGCATCCGGATCGTTGGGATCCGCCTTCAGCGCCATTTCGACATTGTCCCGGGCGATGTCCGGCTGGCCGAGCTTGCGATACGCAGTCGCGCGCATGGTCAGAATCGCGCCCCGGTCTGACGTCAGATCGTAGGCGGCGTTGAGATCGTCCAGGGCCTCGAAATACTTGTCCTGGTTGCCGTAGATCTGCGCCCGGAACACCAGAAGCTCGACGCTGTTCTTGTTGACCTTGAGCCCCTGGTTGACGTCGTTGAGGGCACGGTCGAGCTGCTCGTCATTGACCCAGGCCTGCGCCGCCTGCAGGAAGAGCTGCGCCATCAGCGGCGCCTTCACCTGCGGCAAGGTCTGCGCGATGCGCTCCAGCTCCATGGCCGCGTCGTCATATTGCTTGAGGCCGATGTAAGAGGCCGCCACGCAATGGCGCGCGGCATCGCCGCCGCCGGACTTCTCCCATTCCATCGCCTGCTTCAGCCCCGCCTTCGGCGTCTTGCTCGCGAGCTTCATGCAAGCCTGGTACTTCTTCTCCTGCGCGGCTTGGTCCTGGTTGCCGGACTGCGCCCAGGCCGGTGCGGCGGCGAACGCGAGCAGCAGGGCGATCCAAAGGCGACGCATGGGCTTCAGGGACATATCCTTGTCAGGAACCGGCCGCCCGGATATTGAGCAGCGGCGTGAACATCAATGCCACGCGACCAAAATGCAAGCCGGAAGGACATGACGCAACAGCCGCATCTCTTTTGCTTCGGCCTCGGCTACTCCGCCCTGGCGCTGGCCCGTGTGTTGAAGGAACGGGGCTGGCGGGTGACCGGGACCTGTCGTGCCGCTTCCCGCGCCGATGAGGCCAAGGCGCTCGGTCGCGAAATCGTGATCTTCGACCCCGAGCATCCGGTCGCCGATCTCCCAGAGCGCCTGGGCGGCGTCACCCATCTGCTGAGCTCGGTGCCACCGGGCGCAACCGGCGATCCGGTGCTACAGGCCCATGGCGCCGCTATCGCCGAGGCCGCCCCGCGGCTGCATTGGATCGGCTATCTCTCCACCACCGGCGTCTACGGCGACCGACAGGGCGGCTGGGTCGATGAATCGAGCCCGCTCACCCCCAGCGGCGAGCGCGGCCAGCGGCGGCTCGATGCCGAGACCGCCTGGCTGGCCTTGCCGCAGCCGGCGCATCTCTTCCGCCTCGCCGGGATCTATGGGCCGGGCCGCTCGGTGCTCGACACCATTCGCGCCGGCAAGGCACGGCGCGTGCTGAAGCCCGGCCAGGTGTTCAGCCGGATCCACCGCGACGACATCGTGCAGATCCTGCTCGCCTCCTTCGCGCGGCCGAATCCGGGTGCGGCCTATAATGTCTGCGACGATGACGCCGCCGATCCGGCCGAGGTCACGACCTATGCCTGCAAGCTCCTGAACGTGCCGCCGCCGCCGGAAGTGCCGTTCGCCGAAGCCGAGCTTTCGCCGATGGCGCGGAGCTTCTACGACGACAACAAGCGGGTGCGGAACGAGCGCATCAAGCGCGAACTCGGCGTCACGCTGAAATACCCGGATTACCGCGCCGGATTGACGGCACTGCTCGCGGCGGAAAGCTGAACCAGCTCCTCGACCGCGGCGCAGAGCCGCGCGATATCCTGCGGGCGCGACAGGCGGTGATCGCCATCCTTGATCAGGTGGACGACGACGTCCTTGGATTTCAATCGTTGTTGCAGCTGCAGCGACACCGCGTGCGGCACATCCGGATCGTCGAGACCGTGCAGCAGCCGAACCGGCGCATCGATGCCGATCGTGGCCCCAGGTTCGCCGCTGAGCAGCAGATGTCTGCGCCCGTCTTCGATGAGCGCTCGAGTGATAACGTATGGCTCGGGCGAATAGTCCGACGGCTGCTCGAGTTTTCCGTCGCGCAGGAGCATTTCGCGCTCGCCGGCCGACAACCTCTGCCAGATCAGGTCTTCGGTGAAGTCCGGCGCCGGCGCCAGGCCGATCAACCCCTTGATTCGCTCGGGCCTTGCGAGCGCCAGCAGCAGCATGATCCAGCCGCCCATGCTGGAGCCGACCAGGATCTGCGGGCCTTCGGTCAGGCGATCGAAAGCCGCCAGCGCGTCGGCGAACCACCGGGAAATGGTCCCGTCGAGAAAGTCGCCGCTGGATTCACCATGACCCGAATAGTCGAAGCGCAGGAAGCTCCAGCCCCGTGCGTGGCAGAAATCGTCGAGCGCAGAAGCCTTTGTGCCGGTCATGTCCGACTTGAAGCCGCCGAGGAAAACGATTCCGGGACCTTTCGCGCCGTCTCCCGACGCGAAACGTCGGCGATAGGCGAGAAAGCAACCGTGATCGATCTGCAACTGTGCGATGCCCGACTCGCCTTTTTGTGTGGGCTCGCCAGCGATTCGCAATGGATTGGTCTCCGTCATCCCGGTAAAATACCTGACCAGCGAAATTCAGCACCATGTCAATCGACAGCGCCACCGGAACCACTGCTTTGAGCAGCCGCGGCTCGGCCAAGCGGCCGGCGCGCGCCGCCACCGTCCTGCATCTGCTGCGCCGCCTCGACCAGAGCGGCGAGGCGCGCATGGCGATCGAATTCGCCGCCGCACTGAACGACATCGGCGGACGTTCGGCCATCGCCTATCACGCGGCCTCGGCGACGCATGAGCTGCAGCGGCACGGCATCCAGCCGATCGAGGTGAAGCTCGGCGGCCGCGCGCCGTTCAGCGGCTTCGGCGCCGCGAAGCGCCTTGCAAAACTGGTCGCCGAAAGCGATGTCGAGATTCTCCACGCGCATGGACTAGACCTGCTGCTGATCGCGCGCGCCGCGGCGGCAGAGGCCGGCGTGAAGCTGATGATCGGCTTCTACGAGGATGCGGCGCGGGTGGCGCGCCTCTCCAAACGCCAGCGCGCGGCACTCGAAAGCGCCGACGAAGTCACCGTGCTTTCCGAGCTGGCCGCGCGCGAATTGCTCGGCGCCATCCCGAACCTGAGGGACCGCGTGACCGTGATCCCCTTCGGCATCGATTTCAGCCGCTTCGACCCGGCCCAAGTCTCCGCCCACCGGGTGATCCAGCAGGCCCAGCTCTGGCGCGTGCCGGACGACCGGCCGGTGGTGATGCTGCCCGGACGCTTCGCCAAGGCGCGCGGCCACAGCGTGCTGGTCGAGGCGCTGAGCCTCATTCGCGACGTCGATCTTCGCTGCATCATGGTCGGTCCCGACGCCGACGGCCCGGCCTTCCGCCACCAGCTCGGCAAGGAGATTGCGACCCAAGGCCTCTCCGACCGGGTGCTGCTGGCCGAGGAATGCCGCGACATGCCGGCGGCGCTGATGCTGGCCGACGTGGTGGTGGCGCCGGGGCTCGAGCCCGGGGCGCATAACCGCGCGGTGATCGAGGCCTTGGCCTTGGGTCGGCCGATCGTCGCCAGCGATTTCCCGGTGATGCACGACATGCTGAGCGGGAACGAGATGGCCTGGCTCGCCCCGCCGGGCGATGCGATGGCGCTCTCCTGGGCGATCCGCGAGGCGCTCGGTCTCGCGATCGACCGGCGCGAGGAGCTGAGCCGGCATATCATCGATATTATGCGCGAGCACCGCAGCCGCGAGCGCATGTGCGGTGCGGCCCTCGACATCTATCAGCGCCTGCGTCCCGGCGCCGCGGTCGCGGCCTAGAGTCAGCTGCGCGTCAGCGTCGCTGAAACATTCCGACTCATTCTGTGATGCTGCGCTGCGAGGCGCTGTGACGGCGCGCACGATGTCTCGTCATCGTCAAGCCGTCGCCGCATTCGCGCCGCATTCGATGATTAATCTCTCGCGCATGGTTGATCACGCCTTTGCGTGGAAACCAATGCAGGCCAGGGTCGTTGAGACCGGACTGCAGCGACCCTCGGACCGGTGGGGATGGTGTGCCGATCCGAGGTCCATCGAGACGACGATCGAGAGTGGGAGAATTGAAATGACCATCGCCGCCAATCTGCACCGCACCCGCTTCTTCTTCCTGCACCATGGCGAGACCGAGTGGGATCGCGACGGCAAGCTCGCCGGCCGCATCAACGCGCCGCTCAATGGCCGCGGCCTCGCCCAGGCGCGCCGCGCCGGCGAGATGCTGCGTTCCGTCGGCATCCGCACCATCTGCACCAGCCCGCAGGACCGCGCCATGATGACCGCGGAGATCGTCGCGGCGCAGATCCACGCGCCGATCGTCACCATCGACGGCCTGAAGGATTGCTGCTTCGGCGACCATGATGGCGCCGCGGCCGGCGACTGGTTCACCGAATGGCGCCTCGGCGTGACGCCGGACGGGGCGGAATCGCTGAAGCGCTTCCGCCATCGCGGCATCACCGCCATGAACACGGCGCTGGCGCATCCCGGCCCCGTCCTGGTCGTGGCCCATCCCGGCATCTACGCGGCCTTCCTGGAAGCGGCCGGCATGGCCGAGACCGGCGACTGGCTGACCGAGCACGCCGCCGCGCCGATCTTCCACCAGCCGCGCCACGCCACCCGCTGGCACGCCGAGACGCTGGCCGCCTGAGGCCGAGCCGAAACTCCACAAAGTCATTGCGGGGCACCCCCACCCAACCCTCCCCCGAAGCCGGGGGAGGGCTTTGGGCGGCGCTTGCGTCTCCTCTCTCTTCTCCCTCCCCCATCTTTGGGGGAGGGCTGGGGTGGGGGTGCCACAAACTCGCTGCGCTTGACCGAATGCCGCGCGCTCCCAATATCTGCGGGGCAATCTCGGGGGAGCGCAGCCATGGGCTGGCATATCGCACAGATCAACGTCGCCACCGCCGTGGAGCCGCTGGATCATCCGCAGCTCGCCGAGTTCGTGGCGCAGCTCGATGACGTGAACGCGCTGGCCGATGGCAGCCCCGGCTTCGTCTGGCGGCTGCAGAGCGAGAGCGGCAACGCCACCGACATCCAGGCCAGCGCCGACCCCAAGTTCATCGTCAACATGTCGGTTTGGGCGAATGTCGAGAGCCTCTTCGACTTCGCCTATAAGAGCGCCCACCGCCTGGTGATGGCCCGCCGCCGCGAATGGTTCCAGCGACCGACAGGCGGCTATCAGGTGCTCTGGTGGGTACCGGAAGGCCACCAGCCGACGGTCGAGGAAGGACT
>JAYSFH010000017.1:0-12318 GCA_041913405.1 Dongia sp.
GCCTTCGTCGTCGAGGACGAAGAGCTGGCCGCCTTCACCCGTCGGGTGCTGGGCCTTGGTGGCTTCGAGCGAGTCCGAGGCGCGGACGAAGACCATGTCGCGCTGCATCAGCGTCTCCGCAGTCAGGTCCTGGATCCAGCCGATGTCATGCGCGCCTTTGAGTTTCAGGCCGCGCTGGTGGAAGCGCCAGGTGGAGAAGGAATAGCCGAACCACTGGCGGACGGCGAAGGAAGCCAGCAGCACCGCGACGATCACGCCCACGGTGATCGAGTAGGAGGCGGTGAGTTCCAGCACCAGCAGGATCATGGTGACCGGCGCGCCGACGATCGCAGCACCCACCGCACCCATGCCGACCATGGTGAAGGTGATGGATTCGGTCGAGAGGATCGGGTCGATCAGTGCCGCCACCTGGCCGATCAAGGCGCCCAAGAGCGCGCCGATATAGAGCGAGGAGGAGAACAAGCCGCCGCGCAAGCCGCTGCCGACCGAGACCGCGGAGGCGGCGAGCTTGGCGGCGAGCAGGCCGAGCAGCAACAGGAAGGGCGTCGCCTGGGTGATGGTGACCTCGATGCCGCCATGGCCGCTGCCCAGCACCGGCGGAAAGGCGAAAGCGAGGCCGCCCAGCACCACGCCGCCGCAGAAGGGACGCAGGCCGCGCGGCAGCTTCCATTGCTGCAGGATGGATTCGACGCCGGTGACGGTGCGCATCGCGATCACGCCGACAAAGGCCGCCGCGATGCCGATCGCGGCGAAATAGAGGAAGTCGACATTGCCGGGCGGCATCTGTTCCGGAATGATCATCAGCGGCTCGAGATTGAACAAGGTGCGGCCGACCACCGCGGCGGTCACGGCCGCCATGCCGACCGGCGCCAGGGCGCTCAGCGAATAGGCGCCGATCACCAGCTCGAAAGCGTAGAAGGAGCCGGCCAGCGGCGCGTTGAAGGCGGCGGCGATCGCGGCCGCCGCGCCGCAGCCGACCAGCACGCGCAGATCCTGGCGGCGAAAGCGCAGTGCCTGGCCGACGCGCGAGGCGAGGCCCGATCCCGCCTGGGTGTAGGCCGCTTCCATGCCGACCGAGGCGCCGATGCCGGCGGAGAACAGGGTCATCAGCGCCAGCGAGATGGAATCGCGCAGCGACATCTTGCCGCCGTAGAGCGCGTTGGCCTCGATCGGGTCGACGATGTCGCGGCCGCGCAGCCGGCGCTCGCCATAGGCGACGAAGCCGTAGATCAGGCTGCCGACGATCGGCACCGCGATCAGCCGCAGGGGATCGATGCCCTCGCCGCTGCTCAAATGCACGGCCTCGTGGCTGCCGAACAGGAACACGCGGATCAGCACCAGGGCCTCGCCGGTCAGGCAGGTGACGATGGAGACCACCGCGCCGATCAGCACGGCCAGAATGAGCAGCGCCACCTCGCTGTCGCGGAGCCGCGAGGCGAGCAGCTTGCGATAGATCAGCCGGCTGTAGAGCTGGACGCGATACGGCACGCCGCGGGCGATGCGGCGGAAGCGGGTGCCGACGGGAGAGGGCTCGAGGGTCACGGCATGCAGGCAATCTTGGTTCGGACGTCACCTTGCGTTTTATCAGCGAACGCGGTGACACGCACCCCCACGCGGTGACACATACCCCCACCCTAACCCTCCCCCGAATCGGGGAGACTTCACCGAGTGCTTCTTCTCCCTCCCCCGAACCCGCGGACGAATGTCCGCATTCGCGGACGGGGGGAGGGCCGGGGTGGGGGTGCGAAAGGAGTGACGCTACTGCGCGGGTGCCGGTGCGGGTGCGTCGGTCGAGACAGCCGGGTCGTCGTTCATTTCGTGCATCACCTCGGTGGTGCCGCGGTAGACCATGTCCACTGCGACCCAGAGGATGATGGCGAGGCCGACATAGGCGATCCAGTGATAGCGCTTCAGCAGGCCGGCGATGACCGTCGCGGCGGCGCCCATGAGGGCGACCGAGAGCAGCAGGCCGACGATCAGCACCCAGGTATGATGGCCGGCGGCGCCGGCCACGGCCAGCACGTTGTCCAGGCTCATCGAGACGTCGGCCAGGATGATCTGGGTGATCGCCTGGCGCATGGTCTTGGCCGGGGCGGCGCCGGGAAGCACCTCGGGCTGCTCAGCGAGCTCGACCCGCTCGTCTCGGGTGAGCGTCTCGCGGCGCATCGCCGCTTCCTTCAGGCGGCGCCGGCGCTCATGCACCAGCTCGCGCCAGAATTTCCAGCAGACCCAGAGCAGCAGGATGCCGCCGGCGAGCGTCAGGCCGATGATCGCCAGCAGCTGGTTGGTGACCAGGGCGAAGACGATGCGCAGGACGGTCGCGGCCGCGATGCCGATAACGATGACCTTGGCGCGCATTTCCTTCGGCAGGCCGGCCGCGGCCATGCCGACGACGATGGCGTTGTCGCCGGCCAGCACCAGGTCGATCATGATCACCTGGGCGAGCGGGATCAGGGCCTCGATGATGTGCTCGAAGCCTTCCATCAGAAGAGATCGTCCGCTTTGTGAGGGTTGTGATCCGGAGGGGTGTGACGGGGCGCCGGAAACTTCGGCGATCGGTCGGCCCGAGTCTTATGCATCATGGAACCCGGCCATCTTCCGCACCGCTTCTGCGCTCAATCCCCGCTCCCGCAGCGCCCGGAGCGCCAGCGCACCGTCGCGCTTCGAGAGCCGGGCCCCCGACTCGTTCGTCAGCAAGACATGGTGCCTATATTGCGGCGATGCAAGCCCCAAAACCCCCTGCAAAAGCCGGTGCAGATGCGCCGCGGCGCGCAAATCCTCGCCTCTGATGACCAGGGTCACCCCCTGAATGTGATCGTCGAGGGTGGCGGCAAGATGATAACTGGGGTGATAGCCGGCCGGGGTGTCGCGGCGGCCGAGCACCACGTCCCCGAAACGTTCCGGTTCGGCGCGGATTTCGCGCAAATTGCCGCCGTCTGGATCGGCTTCCGAAAAGCCGAGCGGACCCGACCGGCGTGCCGCCTCTGCGATATCGAGCCGCAGCGCGAACGGGGCGCCCGCGGCCTTGCGCTCGGCAGCAAGAGTGGGGTCGAGGCCGCGGCAGGTTCCGGGATAGATCACGGTCTCGCCTTCATGGGGCGCGGTTGCCGCGGCGGCGATGTCCTTGCGGCTGCAGAAGCAAGGATAGAGCAGACCGTCGGATTCCAGCCGCGCCAGCGCCGCCGCGTAATCGGGAAAGTGATCCGACTGGCGGCGCACCGGCGCTTCCCAATCGAGGCCGAGCCAATGGAGATCGTCGAAGATCGCGCGCTCGAATTCCGGCTTGCAGCGGGTGCGGTCGATGTCCTCGATGCGCAGCAGAAAACGGCCGCCTGCTTTGCGCGCAGTCCGATGGCCGAGCAGCGCGGAATGGGCATGGCCGAGATGGAGAAAGCCTGTCGGACTGGGCGCGAATCGCGTAACAATCTCGGCTCCGAAGGCGAGGGTCATGGCGCGCAGGAATAGCGAAGACGCGGGGCTGCTGCAACAGGCGCTGGATCATCTCGCCGGTGCCGACCGGCACATGCACGCGGCGATCGCCGAGATCGGGCCGCCGCCACCCCGCTATCGGCCGGCCGATTTCGAGACGCTGATGCATGTGATCATCGCGCAGCAAGTGTCGACGGCGTCCGCACGGGCGATCTCCGGCCGGCTGAACGAGCGCCTCGCCAAGGTGACGCCGGAAGGGTTCGTGGCACTCGCCGACGAGGACCTGCGGGCGATCGGCTTTTCACGGCAGAAGATGGTCTATGGCCGCGATCTCGCCGCCGCCTTCCTCGACGGCAGGGTGTCGTTGCCGAAGCTGCGGCGGATGGACGACGAGGCGGCGATCGCGGCGCTCTCCTCGGTCAAGGGGATCGGGCGCTGGTCGGCGGAGGTGTTCCTGCTGTTCAGCCTGAAGCGGCCGGACGTGATGCCGGCCCAGGACCTGGCGCTGATGGTGGCGGCGCAACGGCTGAAGAATCTCCGCGCCCGGCCGGACCCGAAGAAACTCCTGAAGATCGCCGAGCCCTGGCGGCCGTTCCGGTCCTACGGCGCCAGGATGCTCTGGCATTACTATAGAAATGGGACGGGCGGCCGCTCTGAAAAAGGTGGGGGCGGCCAGCCCTTGTAAGGAATAGAAGCGTATGCAGAGCATCACTCTCGACGGGCCCGCGGTGGCGCCTAAATCCGGGTCCAAGGCCAAGCAGCTCGTGGTCTTCCTGCACGGCTATGGCTCCAACGGCGACGATCTCATCTCGCTGGCGCCCTATTGGGCCGACCTGCTGCCGGATGCGGAGTTCGTTTCGCCGAATGCGCCCTTCCCTTGCGAGATGAATCCGTTCGGCGGCTATCAGTGGTTCGGGCTCGAGGACCGCAATCCGGCGACCAAGCTCGCCGGCACGCGGGCGGCGGCGACCATCCTCGACGCCTTTCTCGACGATGCGCTGAAGGCACGCGGCCTCGACGAGAGCCGCCTCGCGCTGGTCGGATTCTCGCAAGGCACGATGATGTCGCTGCATGTCGGACCGCGCCGCGCCAGCGCGCCCGCGGCCATCGTCGGCTATTCCGGTGCGCTGATCGGCGCCGATGCGCTCGGCGGGGAGATCAAGTCGAAGCCGCCGGTGCTGCTGGTCCACGGCACCGCGGACCAGGTCGTGCCCTTCACGGCCATGAACGCCGCCGCGCAGGTCCTGCAATCCTTCGGTGTCGAAGTCGAGACGCTGGCCCGGCCCGGCCTGCCCCATTCGATCGACCCCGAGGGATTGACCCGCGGCGGGCAGTTTATCCACCAAAATTTTTCCTGAGGATCGGCGGAAGCCCAGGCGATCCGGGGCTTTCCCGACCCAGCTTCGTATCGCCATTAAGACATCGTTTACCGTCACTAGGACTAAAATGCCGGAAGACCTTGATAGGCCTTGATGAAGGCCGGATTCCGGGCAGAGGAGTGATGGCGAACGGCGACGGCACGGGTGCGCAGCATCGGGAAGCCACCCCCTACAATTCCGAGCAAGCCGCCTATTGGCACGCCGTCATCTCCGACCTGGATGACGCGGTCATTCGCTATACGCCCGATCTCGTCTGTAAGTGGTGCAACGCGAGCTTCGGCCGGCTGGTCGGACGCGATGCCGACTGGCTGATCAACCGCCGGCTCGACGAAGTCCTCGACGGCCGCAAGGTGGAGATCGCGCGCGAGCGCGTGCGCACGCTGCTGACCATGGGTTCGGTGAAGGCGGTCGAGATCCAGTGGGAGCTGGCCGACGGCGGCAAGCGCTGGTGGAGCTGGAACGCGCAGATCGTCCGCTCGCCGCTGACCGGCGAGATCGAGGTGCAATCGGTCGGCCGCGACATCCAGGCGCTGAAAGAGCGCGAGACCGCCCTGCAGCACGCGATGGTGCGGCTCGCCACCCAGACCGACGACATGGCGCGGCTGCTGCGCGAACTGAAGACCGCGAAGTTCGACGCCGAGACGGCCAATGCCGCGAAGTCGCGCTTCCTCGCCAGCATGAGCCACGAGCTCCGCACGCCCTTGAACGCGATCATCGGCTTTGCCGACATCATGCGGCTCGGCGTGTTCGGGCCGATCGGCAGCGAGGCCTATCGCGAATACATCGACGACATCTGGCAGAGCGGCAAGCATCTGCTGGACGTGATCTCGGAGCTGCTGGATCTCTCGCGGATCGAGACCGGCCTTCGGCGCATGACCCTGGTGGAGATCGATCCGCTGGAGCTCGCCCGCGAGACCCTGACCAAGATGCCGCCGCGGCAGGGCGCCGGCATCGAGCTCGGCGTCACCGGCACCGAGAGCTGCGGCAGCTTCACCGCCGACCGGGTGGCGGTGCGCCAGGCCGCGATCAACCTGCTCTACAACGCGCTCAAGTTCACGCCGGCCCAGGGCAAGGTCTGGCTCGCCTTCCGCCGGTTCGACGACCGCGTCGAGCTCGAGGTCGGCGATACCGGACCGGGCCTGACGCCGGGCCAGATCGACGGCCTGCTGTCGGCGACCGGCGCTATCGACGACGACAGGTTGGTGACGCGCAAGGGCCGCGGCGCCGGCCTCGGCATCCCGATCGCGAAATCCCTGGCCGAGGCGCATGGCGGGTCGCTGCGCTTCGAGAGCAAGCCCGGCGAGGGCACGCGCGCCATCCTCTCCTTCCCGCAGCCGCCGGTCATGCCGGGGTCGCGGCTGTAGCCGCGTCGGATGGACCACGCCTCCCTTTCCATCTAGTCTCCCCGCTCTTTCTCAGGAGGCAACCCTGCGGTTCACCCGTTCTCATTTCGCGCTGGTCGTGGCCGGCGTCTTCGCCCTGGTCCTGCTGGCGGGGCTCGGGATCTTCATCTGGCATTCCGAGCCGCCGCCGCCGAGCCAGGAAGAGCTCGCCGCCGACTTCGCCAAGGGCGCGCAGTTCGAGCGCGGCAGCGGCGGCGTCACGCTCGATTACGCCCAGGCGCTCGCCTTCTATCGCAAGGCGGCGGAGGGCGGCTATCCGCCGGCGGAGAATGCGCTGGGCCTGATGACCGCAGCCGGCCATGGCGTGGTGCGCGACGACACGGCGGCGAACGACTGGTTCCGTCGCGCCGCCGACCACGGCTTCGCCGAGGCGCAGGTGACGCTCGCCGGCAACCTGCTGACCGGTACCGGCACCGCGGACGGCAAGCCGGACAAGATCGAGGCGCTGAAATGGCTGCTGCTCGGCGCCGAGGCGATGCCGGATCCCTTGTCCAAGCAGGTCGCGGTCACCACCCGCGACACGCTGGCCAAGGAGATGAGCGCCGAGGACCAGGCCGAAGCGGCGAAGCGCGCCGACCAATGGCGTTGATGGTCCTGTGGCTGCCGTAATAGTGATGCTTGATGTGGTCGAGACGCACCGTCTCGCGCACGCCGGGGAAGCCGAGCAGGTCGACGAGATAGCGCGAGAGCTGCCGGTAGTCGGCGATGCGGCGAAGGTTGCATTTGAAATGCCCGACATAGACCGGGTCGAAGCGCAGCAGGGTGGTGAACAGACGCCAATCCGCCTCGGTGACGCGATCGCCGCAGAGGTAGCGGCGCGATGATAGCCGTGCCTCCAGCCAATCGAGCGTCTCGAACAGCGGGGCGAGGGCTTCCTCATAGGCCTCCTGGCTGGTCGCGAAGCCGGCCTTGTAGACGCCGTTGTTGACCGTGTCGTAGATCCGCGCGTTGAGCGCATCGATCTCGGCGCGGAGATCCGGCGGGTAAAAGTCGCCCGCCTTCGCGCCCAGGCCGTCGAAGGCGCCGTTCAGCATGCGGATGAGCTCGGAAGACTCGTTGTTCACGATGGTGCCGCGCTGCTTGTCCCAGAGCACCGGCACGGTCACGCGGCCGGTGTATTTCGGGTCGGCGGCGACATAGACGTCGGAGAGCGCCTTCGCATGATGGATCGGATCCGGGATCACGCCGGGGCCGGGATCGAAGGTCCAGCCGCGCGCGCCCATATGCCAGTTCACCACCGAGAGCGAGATCATGCCCTCGAGCCCCTTGAGCGCACGGAAGATCAGGGTGCGATGCGCCCAGGGACAGGCATAGGAGACGTAGAGGTGATAACGCCCCGCCTCCGCCTTGAAGCCCCCCTCACCTGAAGGACCCGCCGATCCGTCCGCGGTCACCCAATTGCGGAACCGGCTCTCGGACCGCACGAAGCGGCCCTTCTGAGAATCGGTGTCGTACCATTTGTCCTGCCAGACGCCGTCGACAAGGAGGCCCATGCTTCACTCCCGAGATTGCAGGCGTGAAACATGGGCGCTCGAGTTGCCGGATGAAAGGGTCGTTTATCCGGCAGGGATCATTTTGGCGGCTGGTTATTTCGCTTGGCCGCAATAGGCCTCCAGACGATAGCCGTCGGGGTCGATCACGAAGGCGGCGTAGTAGTTGTCGCCGTAGTCCTTCCTGAGGCCGGGCTTGCCGTTGTCCTTGCCTCCGGATTTCATCGCGCCGTCATGGAAGGCATCGACCGCCTTGCGGGTGCCGGCATCGAAGCAAAAATGCAGGTTGGCCTTCTCGTCGATCGGCGCCGGCTTCGGCACCTGGCCGATCCAGAGCGCCACTTCCGCCGCGCCGTAGCCGAGGGAATCCGCGCCCTCGCTCAGGCATTTGAAGCCAAGCGGCTTCAAGGCGGCGTCGTAGAATTTCTTGGTGCGGGCGATGTCGCGCACGCCGATCGAGATGTGGTTGAACATGGGTTCGGGTCCTTTCGTTCAGGCTCATGTGCCTCCATCTAGGCAATCGGGCGGTGACGCCGCTTGGGAAAAGTTGCTATTCTGTACGCATGAGCCAGCCGGTCCCCTTGTCGTCGCGCATCCTCGCCTCCGGCCGCGGCTGGATGGTGCAGGACATCATCTGCCGCTCCGGCCCGGAGACGGCGGCCTTCGAGGAGCAGCATCGCGCGATCGCCATCGCGCAGGTGAGCGAGGGCACGTTCCAGTATCGCTCCAGCCTCGGCGCCGCGGTGCTGACGCCCGGCGCCGTGATGCTGGGTGCGCCGGGTGTCTGCTACGAATGCGGCCATGAGCACGGGGTCGGCGACCGCTGCACCGCCTTCCATTTCGCGCCGGCGGTCTGGGAAGAGATCGTCGCCGCGGTGCCAGGGGCCAGGCGGAGCGCGGTCACGCGGCCGCAACTGCCGCCGCTGGAAGTCCTGGCGCCGCTCTTCGCCGAAGCGGAAACCGCGCGCGACGAGGATGACCGCGAGGCCTTCGAGGAGATCGCACTGCGCCTGGCCGGCACGGTGGTCGGCATCCTCGCCGATGCGCCGAAGCGGGCCCGGCAGCCGAGCGCCCGCGACATCAAGCGCGTGACCGCGATCGTGCGCACCCTCGCGGCACAGCCTGAGGAAAGCTACACGCTGGACGGCCTCGCGGATCGCGCGGCGATGAGCCCCTATCATTTCCTGCGCACCTTCCGGCAGGTGGTCGGGCTCGCGCCGCATCAATACCTGCTGCGCAACCGGCTGCATCGCGCGGCGTTGCGGCTGAAGCGCTCACGCGACGACATTTCCGCCATCGCCTTCGAGGCCGGGTTCAACGACCTCTCGACCTTCAACCGCCGCTTCAAGAAGGTGACGGGCGTGAGCCCGGGCGCTTATCGCGCCGGAACCTCACGGCGATAGAACAAGGTCGGCCAGGTCTTGTAGGTGCCGCGCGCCACTTCGCGGAAGCCGCATTTCTCGGCGATGCGGATCGAGGCGGGATTGTCGGGCGCCACGATGCAGACCACCGGCGTCTTCAAGGCATGGTCGGACCAGGCCAGGACTGCCTTGACGGCTTCGGTCGCATAGCCTTTGCCGTGGGCATTCGGTGAAAGCACCCAGCCGGCCTCGGGATAATCGCCGAGCGGCGGCTCGGTCTCGCGCTGGAAGTTCGCCATCCCGATATCGCCGACGAAGCGGCCGCTCACCTTTTCCTCCACCGCCCAATAGCCGTAGCCGAGGAAATTCCACAATCCGCCATAACGCAGCAGCCGCGCCCAGGATTCTTCGCGGGTGGAGGGTTTGCCGCTGATATGGCGCGCGACCTCCATGTCGGCCCACATGGCGGCAACGGCGTCGAAGTCTTCGCGGCGATGGCCGCGCAAAGTGAGGCGCGGGGTGTCGAGAACGGGAATGTCGGGCACTGCGACTCCTCGGGTGTTACTTGCGCCGTTGGAGGCGCCGGCCCCAGACCATTAGCGCGATACCGCCGGCCAGGAAAGGCAGCCCAACCAACAGGAACGGCAGCGCCGGGGCTATCGCCTGCTCAAGGGTCGCATCGCCGTGGACGATGTCGATGATGCCGCCGACGATACTGCCGCCGGCACAGAGTCCGGAGAGCAGCGCAATCAGGCCGCCGAGGATGATGAGTGCGACACCCCAGCAGCCGCGCCCGGCGGTCCCGCGTCTATTGGCCAGGGGTGACGGATCGGCGCTCATCGGCGACGGCCCCAGATCAGGGATACGAGGATCAGCAGCGCGCCCAGCACCGTCGGGATCCAGCCGAGGTAGAGCACGATTTCCGCGAAGATGGAGCCGAACTGGCCGACCGCGACCATCAGCAGCGGAATTTCGATGCAGATCGCAGCGCCCAGCAGAGCAAGCAACTTGGCCCAGAGCTTCCAGCGCCCGGTCTTGCCGTCGCGCCGGCCGGCCCCGGCGATGGCTATGAGCGCCAAGCCGATCACAACGCCAACCGTTGCGACGGCGCCGGCACTGGCGAGGAAGACCCAGCGGCCATAGACGTCGCGAATGATGACCGGCAGCGCGAAGTTCACCGCATGCGCCAAGGTCGTGGCGATCACGATCCAGCCGAGCGCCAGGAGGACGAGCGCCCAGACCGGATAGGCGCGCAGGCCGCGCGGTGGCGCGATATCGCTCATCGCCGCTGCATCACCCGAACACGTCCGGATTCGCCGCCGGCGGCTTGCGCCGGCCCCATTTCCGCGCAGCGAGGATCATGCCGACGCCGACCAGGCAGGGCACCCCGCCGAGGATCAGGCCGCCCATGACGGCGGCACCGCCATAGGGCGAATTGTCGACGATCCCTGAGATGATGAAGGCACCGCCGCAGAGCCCGGTGCCGATCGCGATCAGCCAGCCGAGCACCAGGATCACGATGGCCCAGACGGCGTAGGTGCCCGGCGGCGGCGGTGCGGCTGTGGGCTTAGGGTCGTGCATAAAACGCGCTCACGGCGGATGCGGTGTTTCGTACCCCCACCCCGACCCTCCCCCGATTCGGGGGAGGGAGAAGAAAGGACGCGATGCAGTCCCCTCCCCCGACCCCGCGGACGAATGTCCGCATTCGCGGACGGGGGAGGGCTAGGGTGGGGGTACGAGTCATGTAACTCACGCCGTCACCCTTGCGCCGCGCGCGGCGCCCGGACGGAACTTGTCCACCAGGCGGTTGCGGTAGAAGAGGTTGTAGGTGTCGAAGGGAATGAGCTGCAGCTCCGGCGTCACGAAATGGATGCAGGAGCGCTTCACCGAGGCGATGCAGAAGTTGAAGCGGTCGAGGAACTGCACGATCACCACCCGGAACACCTTGTCGTAACCCAGTTCCTTCGGCACCTCGAATTGCGGCAGGCAGCAGAGGAAGTTGGCCAAGGTCGGCTCGGTGCTCTCGCCGGTGCAGGAGAGCGACATCAGATCGAACAGGCGCTGCCTGAGCTCCGGATTCTTCTCGAAGGTGATCGCGTTCGGGGCCACGTCCAGCAGGGTCTTCTGGTCGAAGAAGCGGGTGATCGGGGTGATCGCGCGGCCGTGCCTCAAGCCGTAGCCGATGGCGATCGCATCCGGGTTGCAGGGCAAGGGCATCACGTCGTCGGCGCCGAAATGCGGCGACTGCTCGATGATGCCGCGGCGGATGTCGGAAAGGAGCACGCGGTCGCGGTTCTTGTCGAAACCGAGATTGCGCCCGGCATCCTGGATCGGCTGGAAGGTGACGCCGCGCACGCAGGCATAGCCCAGCGCATGGTCGATCACCGCGCCGAGCTCGTCGTCGTTGGCGCCCTTCTTGATGACGCAGACCAGGGTGGTCGAGATGCCGGCGGCCTCGAGATTGGCCAAGGCTTGGTCGCGGATCCGGCGCAGATCGGCGCCGCGAATTTCTTCGAGCGCCGAGGCCTTCAGGGAATCGAATTGCAGATAGACCTCGAAGCCCGGCCGGAGATCGGCCAGGGCTTTCACGAAATCCTTGTACTTGTCGATCCGCACGCCATTGGTGTTCAGCATGACGTGGCGGATCGGTTTCGACTTCGCGAGCTTCAGGATTTCCAGGATCTGCGGATGGATGGTCGGCTCGCCGCCGCTGATCTGCAGGAGGTCGGGCTCGCCTTCGGCCTCGACCAGCAGGTCCATCATGCGCTCGATCTCGTCCAGCGAGCGATGGAGGTCACGCGCGGTCGAGGATTCGGCGAAGCAGACCGGGCAGTTGAGGTTGCAGGCCTCGTTGACCTCCAGGAGCGCTAGGCAGGAATGCTGCTCGTGGTCGGGGCAAAGCCCGCAATCATAGGGGCAGCCGTATTCGGTGCGGCTGTGCAGCATCTGCGGCCGGTCGGGCGGCTTCAGATAGTCGTGGCATTTGCGGTAATAGGCGGCATCGGTGGAGACCAGGGTCTTCTGCACGCCATGCTCCAGGCAGCGCTTCTGGAACCAGACCAGGTCGCCCTCTATCAGGATCTTGGTCGGCACCAGCCCGAGGCAGACCTCGCAAAGCGAGGTGGTCTGGCCGAAGAAGAGATGATTCTTGATCTCACGCGGATAAGACTTGGGCGCGACTGGCTTGTTCATGGCGGCGCTGTTCTCCCCACAGCATGAAAAGACTGTACGCGAAAAGACCGAGCATCAGGAAATG
>JAYSFH010000017.1:12328-18729 GCA_041913405.1 Dongia sp.
TCGAACGGCCCGAGCACCCTGGGATAGGGCTTCAGGAATTCCCAACAGAAACGCTGCACCGCATAGAAGCCGACCATTGCGTAGAAGCTGCCACGCAGCAGGCGTGAAGGCGATTCACTTCGGCGGTTGCGCTGCAAGGTGAGCAGGAACCAGGCCAGGAAGCCCAGCATGGCGAAACTCTCGTAGAGCTGCACCGGATGGCGCGGGATGCCGTCGCCGAAATCCACGCCCCCGGGCAGGCCGGTCGGCGTGCCATAGGTGTAGTCCGGCAGGCCGGAGAGGAAGCAGCCCCAGCGCCCGATCGCGATGCCCGCGGCGAGCGGCGCCACGAAGACGAGCCCGGTCGAGCCCTTGATGCCACGGACCAGCTTGTAGCCCTCGGCCCCCACGATGCCGCCGACGATCGCCCCGGCGATGCTATGGCCGAGCGGTGGCAAACCGGCCAGGGCCATGTTGCCGCCGCCGGCGATCAAGGCCCCCGCCCCGGCGCAGAGGGCCACGGCGATGATATAGCCCGGGTGTTGCGAGAGCTTGAAGCCGGAGGGTGTGCCGGCAGCGAGATAGCGGCGGCGGACGGCGTAACCGATGAACGCGCCGGAGGCCCAGGCCAAGATGTCGAAGAGCGTGTGTACCTGCATCTTTCTCAGGTGAACACATTCGGCAGATCAGGGACGGGCGGTCGCCGGCCCCAAATGAGTGCCGGGATGACAAGTGCGAGGCCGACCACGAAGGGTGGACCGCCCACGATCAGCGTCATCATCAGCAATTCCGGATCGATCGGGGAGAGAGGCTGGGAAGGATCGACGTTTGATCGCATCAGCCTCGACACCTGCAAGCCGGCGGGAAGAACTCCATAGAAGGCAGATGGAATGCTGATGCAAAGCAGGCCACCGATCCGCAACAGGATTCTGGCCCACAACCGCCAGCGCGGCGGCGGCGAGGTGCGGCGGGCGGCCTGTGCAATTACCAAAAGAATGCCACCGATCCAGCAGGCCGAAGAGACGAGAGCGATCGCCAAAGTTACCAGGACCAGCATCCCCTCCTGAGTCCCGGGCGCCAAGGCGAATAGCCCGATACCCGTCCCGAGGGCACCGGCTGCGATGATCAGCCAGCCAAGCACCTGTAGCGCCAATGCCCATTCCGGCCGATCGCTCTTAAATGGATCCTCCGCACCCATACCCGCTGACTTCCGCAAAACCGTCGGATTGCAAGATCGTGAAGACTGCCCCGCTATACTGTCAACATCTTGTGCTTTGTGGATAATTTGACTATTTCTAGGGCCGGAAGCGAGAATGCAGATGATGATGGCTTCGCCCGAGTCCTGCCCGGCTCTCGTCCTCAACGCCGATTTCCGGCCGTTGAGCTACTTCCCGCTGTCCCTATGGCCCTGGCAGGAAACGGTGAAAGCCGTGTTCCTGGACCGGGTCAGCATCCTCTCTGAATATGACCGCGTGGTGCACAGCCCCAGCTTCTCGATGAAGCTGCCTTCAGTCATCGCGCTGAAAGAATTCATCCCGCAGGAGCGCCGGCCGGCCTTCACCCGCTTCAACGTGTTCCTGCGCGACCGTTTCCGCTGCCAGTATTGCGGCGAAGGCTCGGCGCCGGAGCTCACCTTCGACCACGTGATCCCGCGCTCGCGCGGCGGCCGCACCAACTGGGAAAACGTCGTCACCGCCTGCCAGACCTGCAACTTGCGCAAGGGCAACGCGCTGCCGCACCAGGTGCATATGCACCCGAAGCGGCGACCGTTCCAACCGAGCACATTCGAGCTCCAGGAGAACGGCCGCGCCTTCCCGCCGAACTACCTCCACCAGAGCTGGCGGGATTTTCTTTACTGGGATTCCGAGCTGGAAGCCGGGTAAGGCGCGCGCTCTTTTGTCCACAGGCTCTCGGTATCTGTGGATAAGCTCCATCGCATTATCAAACTCCGTCATGCCCGGACTTGGTCCGGGCATCCACGCCTTTGCATCCTGCGGTTCCCAAGGCGTGGATCCCCGCGCCTAGCGCGGGGATGACGGCTGAGAAGTCGGATCGCGAATGTGTGCGCCGAGTCGTGGATAACTTGCGAAAATCGGGGATGAACGGCGGGTTGCTTCCCTGGGCGATTTGCGCTCATTTGGCCCTCCGCGGCGCCTTTCGCCGCCCCTGGGAGTCGGTATGTCGGAAGCGAGCGCCAGCCTTTTTGTCGAGACCGCGATCGCCGCGGTGAGCCGCGACGTGCGCACCGGCGTGCTGCCCTACCAGTCGCTGCAGACCATGATCCGCGAGAAGGAGATCTGGGCGACCGAGGAGATCAACCCGGCGCAGCTGCAGCCGGCCAGCATGGATCTCCGGCTCGGCCCCGTCGCCTATCGGGTGCGGGCGAGCTTCCTGCCCGGTCCGGATTCAACCGTGCTCGACCGGGTGAAGGAACTCGACGGCTACGCGATCGACCTGACGCAGGGCGCGGTGCTGGAGAAGGGCTGCGTCTATGTGGTGCCGCTGCTCGAGCACCTCGACTTGAAGAGCGGGATCACCGCGGTCACCAACCCGAAGAGCTCGACCGGCCGGCTCGATATCCTGACCCGCATGATCTGCGACCGCGCCCAGGTGTTCGACGAGGTCGAGGCCGGCTATTCCGGCCCGCTCTTCGCCGAGATCACGCCGAAGACTTTCAGCATCGTCGCGCGGCAAGGCTCGCGCCTCAACCAGATCCGCTTCCGCCGCGGCTCGCCGGCGCTGGCGGCGAGCGAGCTGCAGCGCATGCACGATGCCGGCGACCTGGTGAAGCTCGACGGCACGCCGAAGCCTTTGCGCGGGAAGAATGTCGCGGTCACCATCGATCTCGAAGGGCGCGAGTCCACGCTGATCGGCTACCGTGCCAAGAAACACACCGACCGGGTCGATGTGGACAAGGTCGGTGTCTATGACACCGCCGATTTCTGGGAGCCGATCCACCGCCACGGCGCGCCGCGGCTCATTCTCGATCCCGACGAGTTCTACATCCTCGCGACCCGCGAGGCGGTGCGCGTGCCGCCGGATTTCGCGGCGGAGATGATCCCCTATGACACTGCGGTCGGCGAGTTCCGCGTCCATTATGCCGGCTTCTTCGATCCGGGTTTCGGCTGGGACCTCTCCACCGGGGGCAGCCGTGGCGTGCTGGAAGTGCGCTCGCATGACGTGCCCTTCATGCTGGAGCACGGGCAGACCGTCGCCCTGCTGCGCTACGAGCGGATGGCGACGCGGCCCGACAAGCTCTACGGCCAGGGCATCGGTTCGAATTACCAGAACCAGGGGCTGAAGCTGGCGAAGCAATTCGTCTGACTTTCATTGCGCATGCGTCAACTGAAGCGCTGGATCTTCCTGTTCTTGGGCTTTGCCTGCTACGGCCTCGCCATCGCCATGATGGTGCGGGCCGATCTCGGCCTGGGGCCATGGGATGCGTTTCACCAGGGCGTTTCCAAACAGACCGGATTGAAGATCGGCACGGCGGCGATGATCGTCGGCGCAGTCATCATGCTGTTCTGGCTGCCGCTGAAGCAGAAGCCCGGCATCGGCACGGTCCTCAACGTGCTCTGCATCGGGCCGATGACCAATGTGGCGCTCGACCTCGTGCCAGCGCCGCAAGGCCCGATCATGCAATGGGCGCTGATGCTCGGTGGCGTGGTGGTGATCAGCATCGGCAGCGCGCTCTATCTGCCGACCAAGCTCGGCGCCGGGCCGCGCGACGGCCTGATGCTGGGCATCCATCAGAAGTTCGGCCTCTCGATCCGCGTCGCCCGCACCATCGTCGAGGTCGCCGCGCTGGGCATCGGCTGGTGGCTCGGCGGCACGGTGGGTCTCGGCACCATCGCCTTCGCCTGCCTGATCGGCCCGCTGGTGCACTGGATGCTGGATCTGGAGAAGAAGCTGGGGCTGGTGGGGTAGGTTGCACGGGCGCTTCGTACCCCCACCCTAACCCTCCCCCGAATCGGGGGAGGGGATTGCAGCGAGTTTGCTCTTCGCTCCTACACTCTTTCCGCCAGCCAGATCGCCAGGCGCGAGCCCGCCTTGATCGCCTGGGTCAGCACCGGATAGGCGGGAGCCTGTTCAGCGCCGTGGGCCAGGCCGGTGTCGCGGTGCTGCACTTCCTCGGCGCGGAATTTCTCGATGGTCTGCTGCAACGGCTTCTCGTCGGCGCCCAGCTTCTCCGCCTGCTCGCGGTAGTGCTCGTCGATCACCTCTTCGACCGCGACGGTGCAGGCCATCGCCGCCTTCGGGCCCATCAGCGCGGTCGCCGCGCCCAGCGCGAAGCCCGCGACATGCCAGAGCGGGGTCAGCGCGGACGGACGCGCGCGGCGCTCCACCATCAGGCGCTCGAATTCCTTCAGGTGCTGCAGCTCCTGCTCGTACATGTGGCGGACGACGGCAGCCTCGGGCTTGCCCTTCAACATGGCGAGCTGGCCTTCGTAGATCCGCTTCGCGCCGTACTCGCCGGCGTGATCGACGCGGATGATGCGGTCGATCAGCTGCTCCTTGGTCGGATCGCCGGGCAGGCGGTCTTCCGCGGTGCGCTTCCCGGCCGCGCTCATCGATGCGCGCGCCGCGTGGCGCCCCAGAAGGTGAACCAGGCGAGCAAGGCCGCGTAGATCGCGTCGTAGCCGGCCATGGAGATGCCGAGGAAGACGAAGGCGGCCTCGTCGCAGCGGGTGACCGGCGCGTTCATGATGGCGTTGGTGAGTTCCTCGGTGCTCATGCCGGCGGTGCTGGTCCCGACGCAGGCCGAGCTGCCCTGCCACCAGCCCTGCTCGACGCCGACATGGAAGACCGAGATGCCGACCACGGCCAGGAAACCCAGGCCGACCAGGGTCAGCCAGAACTTGCGCGCCTTGGGCTTGCGGCTAAAGAAGATCGCCACGATGCCGAGCGCGATGGTGGCCCAGTAGGCATAGCGCGCCAGATAGCAGAGCTCGCAAGGGGCGAGGCCGGCGCCGTATTGCGCCAGCCAAGCGACGCAGAGGGCGGCGAAGGCCATGAGGGTCACGATCCACGGCACGTCGCGGGGATCGATGCCGGCGGCGCGGCGGGGCTGGAACTGCGAATAGGTGCGGGCCAATTTTTCCTCAGCCGAGATATTTGAGAGCCACGAAACCGCCCACCACCAGGATGATGAAAGCGGTGGTGACCAGGGTCAGGCGGCGTTCGATGAAGTCCCGGATCGGTTCCCCGAAAAAATAGAGCAAACCCGCGACCAGAAAGAAGCGGAATCCGCGGGTCACGATCGAGGCCAGGATGAAGGGGGTGAGCGCGAAACCGGCCACCCCGCTGGCGATGGTGACCAGCTTGTAGGGAATGGGCGTCAGGCCTTTGATCAGGATGATCCAGAGGCCGTATTCGTTGAAGTCGTCGATGAAGCCCTGCATCGAGGGCTCGAGATGGTAGAAGGCGATGATCGGCTTGCCGATGCCCTCATAGAGCGCATGGCCGATCCAGTAGCCGAGCAGGGCACCCAGGACCGAGGCGACGGTGCAGACCAGGGCGTAGAACCAAGCCTTGCGGCGGTCGGCCAGCACCATGGGGATCAACATGGCGTCCGGCGGAATCGGGAAGAAGGAGCTTTCCGTGAAGCTGACCGCAAACAGCGCCCAGGCGGCGTGGCGGTGGTGGGCAAGCCGCATCACCCAATCGTAAATTCGACGCAGCACGCTTTTTCGACTCCGGCCGCTCTTGGTGGGCCGAAGCTTTAACAGGCCGGGTCCGGCCTGTCATGCGTCCCTCTGAATCAGTGCACCGTCAGCAGCGCCTGCGCATTGCGCCATTGCGGCGGCGTGATCAGCTCGGCGGAGGCGACCTGGACCGAGTGCAGCTTGCCGTCGAGGTTCCGGGCCCAAAAATCCAGGAACCGCCGCAGGCTGGGGAATTTCGGGGCGAGGTCGTAATCCTGCCAGACGAAGGTCTGCAGCAGGCCGGGATGGTCCGGCATGTGGTAGAGGATTTGGGCCGTGGTCAGCCGGTAATGATTAAGCTGCAAAGCCAGTCCGGAACGCGCGATCAAGGCAACCTCCAGTCTGTTGTGACCGGGTCCCGCGCTTGCCTTGGTCCTTCAGGGATCGAAGCCAGCGACTCAGACCCGTACTTAACCCTACCATCAAGGTTGGTCTTCGTTCCTTAACAAAAGCTTGAAGAGTGATTGTTTTTCAGTGACTTAGCACTCTCTGCCGGCGATTGCTGCTAAGCAGCATGAGCGCGCCGCTGAGATTTCACAAATTTGCCAGCGTTTCCGGACTCTTAGACCTTGACGGCCAGAGGGTCTGGGCCTACATCGCTGGCACTCGTCGGGCGAGAGTGCTAACAGGCGCCCTACTACGGCGGAATCAGGGACGCCACTTTCAATCCATACGGAGGTTATCCATGAAGTTCCGCACGATTCAAGACCGCGTTCT
>JAYSFH010000018.1:0-17732 GCA_041913405.1 Dongia sp.
CGCCGACCGTGGCGCGGCTTTCCAGGAAGTCTTCGGCGCGCTCAACCAGAGCTTCGACCACAAGGGCTTCCACTTCGTCGCGCTCGACAATGCCTCCGATCCCAAGGGCGCGCTCGGCAAGGCGCAACTCGACTGGCTGGCGGCGGATCTCAAGGCCCATGACGCGGAAACGCCGATCGTCGTGCTGGCACATCGGCCGCTCTTCGACCTGAAGCGCGACTGGGACTGGTTCACGCCGGACGGCGCCGATGCCGTCGCGCTGCTGCGGCCGTTCCGCAACGTCACGGTCTTCTACGGCCATGTGCATCAGGAGATCACGCATCCCGACGGCAACCTGCTGCATATCTCGGCGCGCTCGGCGATGTATCCGCTGCCGGCACCGGGCGCACAGCCGAAGAAGGCGCCCCTGCCCTGGGACCCCGCGGCCAAGGACCACGGCATCGGCTGGCGCCAGGCCGAGAGCGGCAGCCCGATTCGCTTCGACGACCATCCCACCGCCTGATTTCACGAAAGGACCTCATCATGCGCGAGAATTTTCGTCTCACCCTGATCGCCGCCGTGCTTCTGCTCGGCGTCGAGCTGCCGGTCGTTTCCATCGCCTTCGCCGAGGACGACACCCCGACGCCGGACAACGCGGCCAATCCGGATTACATGGCGGTGAAGGCCGAGGTCGATGCCGGCGCTTATCAATCGGCGTTGCCGCAGCTGATGGCGCTGGACCGGGAGACGCCCAACGATCCCGATATCCTCAACCTGATCGGCTTCTCTCTGCGCAAGACCGGCCATACGGACCAGGCGCTCGACTATTACGGCCGCGCGCTGGCGCAGAAGCCGGACCATCTCGGCGCCAACGAGTATCTGGGCGAGCTCTATCTCGAGCTGAAGCAGCCGGCGAAGGCGGAGGAACGGCTCGCGGTGCTGCAGCAGGCCTGCGGCAGCTGCGAGGAATATCAGGAGCTGAAGGAGAAGATCGCGCAGCAGGCGGTGAACTGACGATCATGCGAACCCGCCCCCTGAGACGGGGGCGGGTTCGCATAGTTTGATCGTCAGTTCGACATCACGGTGACGTCGCGGAGGTAATAGGCGCCGCCCGAGTTGATGAACAGCAGGCCGGCCATGTCGCCCTTGATCGAAGTGTCGGTCGCGGTGGCGACTTCCTTGTCGTCCAGCTTCACCGCCATCTTGCCTGCGGCATCGCGGGTGAAGAGCAGGGTATGCGGCTTGCCGTCCTCGAGGTTGACGATGCTGTTCAGGCCGCCCAGCGTGGTCGCGCCGGCCGAGGTCACTTTCTGGATCGCAATGCCGGGTGCAGTACCCGGCTGGTAGACCATGCGGTAGAGCGTCGAGCCCGATGCGCCCTGATAGGCGCCGAGGTTGAGCGCGCCCTGCTTGTCCTTCGAGGTCAAGGTCACCTTGAGGCTGAAGGCGTTGGGGATCTTCACCGGGGTGTAGATCGAGGCGAACTGGTTCTGCGCGGTACCCTGCTGGTTCGAGAGCAGCGCGCCGAGCACGTTGTTGAGATTGACCTTCTGCGGCCGGACCTTGCTGACCAGGCCCTTGTTCGTGCCGCCCTGGTCGATCGCCCAGGTGCCGGCACTGACTTTCCAGGTCGGGTTGCTGGTGTAGTCGCCGTCGCTGAAATCGTCGGTGAAAATCTTGGTGGCCGGTGCCGCGCCGCCGCCCGAGTTCTGCATCGCCTCGTATTTCGCGACCGTCGCCTTCAGATCCTCGAGGAAGTCCGGCGATGCCGCCTGCGACTGTTCGGCCGCGGCGATCTTGGTCTTCAGCTCCGCGATCATGCTCTTCATCTGCTGGCCCGCGGCGCCGGCCCAGGGCTTGTAGGTTTGCGTGGTGGTGCCGGCGGCGTCCTCGGCCAGGACGGCGGGCGTCGTCGTCAAAGCCATCAGGCTGACGACGCTCGCGGCAAGCAGCAGCCGAAACTTGTGATTCTGCGAAGTTTTCATGACATCCTCCCCTCGACCAATGGAATTCCGCTAACTTGGTTGCCGCTCGAATCGCCCGAGCGTGCCTCCCTGCATACAGCGGACATTATGTGGGCTCTCATGCGTTTGCCGAAGCTGATTTTATCCTCGATCGGTGCCCAGGGCGGCCGCAAGCCCGAGGACCCGGCGCCGGCCGCCGGAACGGATGCTCTGCTGAACGGCGCCGCCATCGAGTCGCTCGGGCGCATGCTGGACTCGATCCCGGCGCCGCTCTTCGCCCTCGACCATAACCGCCAGGTGGTGGCGGCCAATGCCGCCGCCGGCAGGCTGTTCGGCGGTACCATCACCGGGCGCAACCTCCTGGCTTTCCTGCGCCACCCGCCGCTGGTGGACGCGGTCGAGGCCTGCGAGGCCGGACGGACGGTCGAGCCGGTCGATCTTCCCGAGGCCCAGGGCCGCAGCGGCCAGCGCCGGCTGGTGGCGCGGCTGCAGGCGATCCGCCCGGCCCTCGCCTCGGCATCCGTGATGGTACTGCTGGAGGACACCACCGCGGCGGAACGGGCGCTCACCCTGCGGCGCGACTTCGTCGCCAATGTCAGCCATGAATTGAAGACCCCGATCGCGGCATTGCTCGGCTTCATCGAGACCCTGATGGGGCCGGCGCGAGACGATCCGCTGGCGCGGCAGCGCTTCCTCGGCATCATGCGCGGCGAGGCCGAGCGCATGAACCGCCTGGTCTCCGAGCTGCTGTCGCTCTCACGCATCGAGATGAACGAGCATCAGCCGCCTTCGGGCCGTGCCGATCTCGGCAATATCCTGAAGACGGTGCGGGACAGCCTGTCGCTGAAGGCCGAGCAGCGGCAGATCCGGATCGCCTTCCCCGGCCTGGCCGAGCTGCCGACCATCCCCGGCGATTCCGACGAGCTGACCCAGGCGATCCAGAACCTGGTCGATAACGCGATCAAATACAGCCCGCAGGGCGGCGAGGTGCTGGTGCGCTTCGAGCGGATCGAGGATCCGGTCGCCTGCCGGGAAAAGCTGCAGGGCATCCGCTCGCCCAAGGCAATGATCTCCTTGGGCGTCGCCGACCAGGGCGAGGGGATCGCCAAGGAGCATATCCCGCGCCTGACCGAGCGCTTCTACCGGGTCGATGCCGCCCGCTCCCGGGAGCTCGGCGGGACCGGGCTTGGCCTCGCCATCGTGAAGCATATCGTCAACCGGCACCGGGGCAGCCTGGATATCGAGTCCACGCCCGGAAAAGGCAGCGTTTTCACGCTGTTCCTGCCCGCCTAGGTTCAGGCACCGCCCGGAAACCGGCCCGGAAATCCAACCGGGGGCTTCGTCACGGAAGCGTCATACAAGGGCAACATTCGCGTCATTGGCGGGACTTAAATTGCCGGGCGCGGACAGGTGCGTCCGAGTCCATGGCGGCTGCCTTGGGCATTCATAAAACTGTCACAAAACGGTAGTATCTATGCCGAATAAAGCTTTGGACGCCGCGCACGAGAATCCGAACATGGCCCATGACCACACGGTGAAGAGCTTCGACGTCGAGTTGCGGCGCCTGGTCCAGGAGATCGCCCAGATGGGCGGCCTGGCCGAGGAGCAGCTCGCCCAGGCGATCGACGCGCTGGCCCGGCGCGACTCCGAGGCCGCCACCAAGGTGATCGAAAGCGACCGCCGCATCGACACGATGGAGCACGAGGCGGGCAACCTCGCGGTGCGCATCCTGGCCCTGCGCCAGCCGATGGCGACCGATCTCCGCGAGGTCGTGGCCGCGATCAAGATTTCTTCCGACATCGAGCGCATCGGCGACTACGCGAAGAACATCGCCAAGCGGGCGCTGCAGCTCAACCAGCTCGGCCCCTTGCGTCCGGTCTCGTCAATTCCGCGGATGGGCCGCCTGGCGCAGCAGATCGTCAAGGACGTGCTCGACGCCTATGTCGAGAAGGACGCGGCCCTCGCCGTTGCCGCCTGGCGGCGCGACGAGGAGATCGACGATCTCTACACCTCGCTGTTCCGCGAGTTGCTCACCTACATGATGGAAGACCCGCGGAACATCGGGCCGTCCACGCATCTGCTTTTCATTGCCAAGAACATCGAACGCATCGGGGACCACGCCACCAACATCGCCGAGACCGTCCACTTCCTGGCGCTCGGCCGCACGATCGATGAAACCAGACCCAAGGGCGATACCACGAATGTTGCACTCGATGGCTGACCGCACCCGTCCCGCCCATAACGGGCGGGATACCGACCGCGACCCCGCCAACCGGCCGACCGTGCTGGTGGTCGAGGACGAGCCGGCACTGCTGGCGCTGCTACGCTACAATCTCGAGAGCGAAGGCTACCGCGTCCTCGAAGCCAAGAACGGCGAAGAGGGCCTGACCCTGATCCGCGAGACCAAGCCGGACCTGGTGCTGCTGGACTGGATGCTGCCCTTCCTCTCCGGCATCGAAGTCTGCCGCCAGATGCGGCGTCTGCCGGATCTGAAGTCCATCGCGGTCATCATGCTCACCGCCAAGAGCGAGGAAGCCGACAAACTGCGCGGCCTCGAGGTCGGTGCCGATGACTACGTGACCAAGCCGTTCAGCCCGAGCGAGCTGATGGCGCGGGTGAAGGCGGTGCTCCGCCGCGCCCGGCCGCAGCTCTCGACCGAGACGCTGGCCTACAAGGATCTCTCGATGGATCTCGCGACCCATCGGGTCAAGCGGATGGACAAGGACGTGCATCTCGGCCCGACCGAGTTCCGCCTGCTGCGTTTCCTGATGGAGAACCAGGGCCGCGTCTTCTCGCGCGAGCAGCTCCTGGACCATGTCTGGGGCCGCGACATCTATGTCGAGCCCAGGACCGTGGACGTGCACATCCGGCGCTTGCGCAAGGCGATCAACATCGAGGGTGCCGCCGACGTGATCCGCACGGTGCGGGCGGCGGGCTATTCGCTGGACGTCGAGGGCTAAATCGTTTCCGGCTTCTTGTCGGAATGCCCGAGCGGCTTCTCCGGCGCGACCACATCGCGCACGATCTGCTTCAGCTGCTTGATGTCCGGGAAGCGCCCTTCGGCCTTGCGCGACCAGAGCAGCCTAGCCCCGTTCTCGCCTGAGCTGCGCACCTCGAAGATGCCGCCGGTGCCGGGTACAAGGGTCACGCCGCCGATCTCGGTCTCGAAGGTGGTGAGCAGCTCCTGCGCCATCCAGGCTGCGCGCAGCAGCCAGCGGCACTGGGTGCAATACTCGATCTCGATGCGCGGAAGACCGGTCATTCCGCCGGCGCCTGGTCCGGCACCAGCTTCTTCTCGTTGGGATAGAGGCGCGTGATCCAGACCAGGAAGACCAGGCCCGGGATCGCCATCAGCGCCGTCGCCGCCCAGAACTCGACCCAGGGCATGTGATCGGCGAGCCAGCCGCTGCCGCTCGACATCAGGGTGCGGCCATAGGCCATGAAGGAGGTGAGCAAGGCGTATTGCGTCGCCGTGAAGGCGCGATTGCAGAGGTCGGAGAGATAGGCAACGAAGGCGGCCGCGGCGAGGCCGCCGGCCAGATTGTCGGCGCTGATCGCAATGCCGAGCCAAATCAGGTCATGCCCCTGCATCGCCAGCATGCTGAACAGCAAGTTGGTGACGGCCTGGAGAACACCGCCGATCATCAGCGTCTTGAAGACGCCGATCCGTGCCACGACGGCGCCGCCGACGATGGTGCCGAGCGCGGTCGCGAGCACACCCCAGACCTTGCTGATGGCGGCGATTTCGACGCCGGTGAAGCCGAGCTCGTTGTAGAAGGGCGTCGCCATCGTGCCGCCGAACGCGTCGCCGAATTTGTAGAACAGGATGAAGATCAGGATGATCACCCATCCCGGCCGGCGGACGAAGTCCATGAAGGGCTGGACCACCGACTTGTCGAGCCAGGCGGCATAGGTTCCGCCGGGGATCACCCGCTGGACGGTCGGCGCCACGGCGGCATGACGATCGGGCTCCGGCACGAACAGGGTGAAGACGGCACAAATCAGAATGGCGCCGGCAAGAATCGCGAACACCACCTGCCAGCTGACGAAGTCCGAGAGCGCGACCGCACCGGCACCGGCGAGCAGAAGGCCAATGCGATAGCCGACCTGGGTCGAGCCCGCGCCGGCGCCCTGCTCTTCCGGCTTCAGGATCTCGATGCGATAGGCGTCGACGACGATGTCCTGGCTGGCCGAGAAGAAGGCGACGGCCAGCACGACGACGGCAGTCATCTGCGGATCGATCGCCGGATCCGTGAAGCCGAGCGCGAAGATGGCTGCGGCGAGGAACAGCTGCAGCAGAAACAGCCAGCCCTTGCGTTGGCCGAGCAGCCGCGTCAGCACCGGCAGCGGCATCTGATCGATCACCGGCGACCAGAGAAACTTGAAGGTGTAGGGCGTGCCGGCAAGTGCGAACAGACCGATCGTGGTCTTGTCGATGCCGACTTTGGAGAGCCAGTAGGACAAGGTCGAGAGCGTGAGCAGCAGCGGCAGGCCGCTGGCGAAACCCATCACCAGAATGATGAACTGGCGCGGCTCCAGATAGACGGCGAGCGCCTGGCCCCAGCTCTTGCGCTGAGTTGCCGTCGACTCGCTCATGGGTTCAGCTCCATCACCGGCGGATGCTGAATCATCGCGGGTGATTCGGCAATCTCAGTTCTTGGCCGCTCAGTTCTTGGAGTGCGCGAAATCCCAGTAGAGCCGGCGCGCCAGGCTGTAGATGGCGCCGATCGGCTTTTCGCGGTCCTCGACGCCGGTCACGGGCAGCACTTTGCCGTAATTGCCGGAGGAGAAGACCTCGTCGGCCTCCAGCACCTCCTCGAAGCGGAAGCTGCGCTCGTAGACCGGCACGCCGGCGGCGGTGAACAGCTTGATGAGCCGCTGCCGGGTGATGCCGTTCAAGAAAGTGCCGTTCGGCGCCGGGGTGATCGCGGCGCCGTCCTTGGCGATCCAGAGGTTGGCGGCGCTGTATTCCGCGACATTGCCCAAGGGATCGAGCATCACCGCGTCGTCGAAGCCCTTGGAGACGGCCTCGCCGGCCGCGCGCCCGGCCTGGGCGTAGAGGCAGACGGCTTTGGCATCGGTCGGCGCGCTCTCCGGCGAGGGTCGGCGGAACTTCGAGAGTGTCACGCGGAACGGTTTCGGCTCCGGCATCGGCGTCGCGGTCAGCGAGATCGCGATCCGCGTGCTGGCGGGATCGGGCTGCATCCAGCCGGCGGTCGACCACAGGAAGGGACGGATATAGAGCGCGGTTCCGCGCGGGAACTTCGCCACGCCATCCAGCACGATCTCCTGGATCTCGCCGGCCGAGAGCGGCGAGGCCAGGGCCATGTTGCGCGCCGAGCGCACCGCGCGGGCGCAATGCAGATCGAGATCCGGCGTCACGCCTTCGAAGGCGCGCGCGCCGTCGAACACGCCGCCCATCAGCCAGGTCGCGTGGTCGAAGGCGCGCAGGATATAGGGATCGCCCTTCACCCAGCTGCCGTCGATGAAATGCAGCGCATCGGGGACGATGGCGCTCACGATAAACCTCCAGGTACTTCCGCCACACTCCATCTCCACTCCGCCGGCGCATTGTCCGTCGGATTGTCAAACCTCGGGTGTCGCTTGGAAGTCTGACTGCGCTCAGCCGCCTCCCGCAAAGTTCCAGTGGGCGGCGTCTTCGGGAGAATCAACGGTAGCGGGGCCGGAGCCGCGCGGTCAAGGCAGCGCTTGATCGCAAACGAAACGGCGGCCACCAAGGGCCGCCGCAACGCCATGAAGCCGTTCGTCGCTGCCGAATTACTGGCTGGCCCAGAGAATGCGGGCGATCCAGCGGGTCTGCGCAGCCGGCACATATTCGCCGGCGCCGGAAGAAGCCACCGGCTCGAGCAGCACGCCATCGGCATCCTGACGGCCGACGCGGCGGATCCGAACCGAGCCGTCGCCGTTCTGCACCACGACACGGTCGCCGCGGCGAATCTCGGCACTGGGCGAGACCACGACGACGTCGCCGTCGCGGTAGATCGGGTCGAGCTCGCGGCCGCTGATCTCGATCGCGAAGGCGCCGCGGTCGTTGACGGTGCCGAAGCTCATGCGGCCCCAGCTGTCGCCTTTCGGCTGGCCGTCGGTCGAGAAGCATTCGCCCTCGCCGAGACGCTCCAGTGCGATGATCGGCAACGCGCGCGCCGTCGGGCGCGCCGCCATGCGGCCGGCGCCGAGTGCATCGTCATAGCCGCCCGCACCGCTGCCGGCGGCGCCGGTCAACTGCACGAAGCTGGAAAAGCTTTCGCCGGTCACCGCCAGGATCTTCGCCACCGATTCCGTGCTCGGCCAGCGCGGCCGGCCTTCCCGGGTGATCCGCTTCGACGGGTTGAAGGCGGTCGGATCGAGACCCGCGCGCCGGGCCAAGCCCGAGGCCGAGAGCCCGTGCTTGGCGGCAAGCCGGTCGATGCCGCGCCACACATCGCCATGCTGCAGCATTTGCGTGTGGATGATTGGATTGTTCACGCGCCCCTCCTCGTCATTCGGCTCGGTCGCCAACTTCGCCATCGTCATCTGCCAGTCCCCAATCGCCCTGCCCAAGAGCACCGGCTCCTTGCAGGACAGGCCCACAGGCCACCGTGATTCGAGCGGCCGGTGATAATCGATAATCGGGTCTGATACAGCGTACAGGCCGCGGCAGCGGATCCGATCGACTCGCGAAGGCAGTTTAAAGATTCGGTCTTCAGGAATAAATGGCGCTACTGGGAAAAAGATGACGGTGCCAGCACAATTTGGTGCTGTTTTGGGGGATTTTGGTATTTATTGGAAGCCAGTGATTTGCAAATTGCAAAAAAATCTGGCCTTCGACTGGTTACACCGAACGCCAAGCTGTCGGGTTCAAGTTTTCAGTCCTGTCACGCCTCGCTTTTTGCGAATCGCCGGCAACTGATAGCTTTTGTGCAGTCCTCTTCAGCGGCCCTCTTCAGCGACGGTGGCGATGCTATATCAACGGGCTTTCCCGCTCCTCGACCGGATCGATCCGGAGCGGGCGCACCGGCTGGCGATCGCCGCCCTGAAGACCGGCCTCATCGCCGCCGATCATCAGCCCGACCCGCCGAGTCTTGCACAGACGCTGTTCGGCATCGGCTTCCCCAATCCCGTGGGTCTGGCCGCCGGCTTCGACAAGGACGGCGAGGTCTATCGTCAAACGCTCAAACTCGGTTTCGGTTTCGTCGAGCTGGGCAGCGTCACGCCGAAACCGCAGCCCGGCAATCCACGGCCGCGGCTGTTCCGCCTCACCGCCGCCCGCGCGGTGATCAACCGGATGGGCTTCAACAACCACGGCATCGCCGCGATGGCGGAGCGGCTGAAGTCCCGCAACACCGCACAGGGCATCGTCGGCATCAATCTCGGCAAGAACAAGGACCAGACCGACGCCGCCGCAGATTATGCCGCCGGCACGCGGCTGCTGGGTCCGCTGGCGGACTATCTTGTGATCAACGTCTCCTCGCCGAACACGCCGGGCCTGCGCGCGCTGCAAAGCCGCGACGCGCTGGCGACGCTGATCGCGGCAGTGCTGGAAGCACGCGCGGAACTCGCACGGCGGCCGCCGCTGCTGCTGAAGATCGCGCCCGATCTCATCGATGCCGATCGCCAGGACATCGCCGAGGTGGCGCTGGCTTCCGGTCTGGACGGGCTCATCGTCAGCAACACCACGATCGCGCGGCCGCCAGGCCTCGATCCGCGCTTCGCCCAGGAAGCCGGCGGCCTCAGCGGCCGACCGTTGCTGGCGCCCGCGACCGAGATCCTGCGCGACATCTACCGCCGCACCGGCGGCAGGCTTCCGATCATCGGCGTCGGCGGCATCGCGAGCGCTGCGGACGCCTATGCCAAGATCCGCGCCGGCGCCAGTCTGGTGCAGCTCTACACCGCCCTGGTGTTCGAAGGCCCAGGCCTGGTGCATCGCATCAAGCAGGGGCTCGCGGAACTGCTGGCGCGGGACGGCTTTGCCAACATCGCCGATGCTGTTGGCGCCGATCATCGTTGATGGTTTAAGGTGCTGTTAACCATCATGGGATAAGCCAGTCGCCATGTCTTCGGGGCGCCACTTCCTCCTGCTGGTCTTGAGCATCGCCGCGGCCGCCGCCGCGGCCTGGTTCCTGCCGCAGCAATTCCCGGCCTATGTCTCGCCGCAGATGGGTTACGTCATCGGTGGCTTCGTCTTCGTGCTCGGCGCACTGCTGGTCCTCGCGCTCCGCCAGCGCGCGACCTTGCGCCAATGCGCCGACATCATGGGCCAGATGAACGAGACGATGGGCCTGATGATCGCCGATCAGCGCCGCGTCGAAGAGCAGATGCAGAATGTCCAGGGCGCCTTGAGCAGCCTGGGCGCCGAGCCGCAGCGCGACGTCGGGGAAGTCGTCGCCGAAGTCAAAGTGCTGCAGAGCCTGATCGAGCAGCTCTACCAGCAGCGCGGTGCCGCGGCCGCCGCCGTGACGATTCCCGCGGCTCCACCCAGCTTGCGCGTGGTCGACAACCCGAATGCGCCGAAGCGGTCGGAGCCGGCAACGCCCGCCGCCACCCTGTCCAAGGACGACAGCGGCGGCAGCACGGCCATGCCGCCGGTGATCCAGGGCCTGGGCGAGCGGCAGATCCTCGACATCCTGCGCGACGGCCTGCGCGAGAACCGGGTCGAGCTGGCGCTGCAACCAATCGTCAGCCTGCCGCAGAGGAAGCGCCGCTTCTTCGAATGCTATTCGCGGATCCGGGCCACTGACGGCAAGGTGCTGGTGCCCGAGCAGTATCTCGACATTGCCGAGCGCTTCGGCCTAGTGACCGCGATCGACAACATGCTGCTGTTCCGCTGCATCCAGCTGCTGCGGAAATTGCGCAAGGCCAATGCAAACGTCGGCTTCTTCCTCAACATCTCGCAGCGCACGTTGGCCGATCGCGATTTCTTCCGCGAGTTCATCAACCTGATGGCGCAGAATGCCGAGCTCGCGCCGGCGATCGTCTTCGAGTTCTCGCAGAAAGCCTGGGACAGCGCCGACAACACGCTGCATCGCGATCTCGACCGGCTGGCCCAGCTCGGCTACCGCTTCAGCCTCGACAAGGTAACCAATCTCGACATCGACGTGCCCGGCCTTTCCAGCCGCCACTTCCGCTTCATCAAGGTCGAGGCGACGCGGCTGGCGCAGGCGGCGGCCAGGGGCGCGTTCGGCGACTATCCCACGGGGTTCACGCGCATGCTCTCCTCATTTGCGATCGACCTCATCGTCGATCGCATCGAATCCGAGCCCATGCTGCTCGAGCTTTTGGAGCTTTCCATCGACTTCGGACAGGGCTATCTCTTTGGCGAACCCCGGATCGCCAAGCCGGACCTCGCCACTGCCGCGTCCTAGTATTCAATGCCCGATCCTTTCATTCTGAACCAGCAAGAGCCGGTCACCCGCGTCCTCACCGGCCTGCGCGAAATCGCCGACAGCTTCGACCTCGTGCTCATGGACCTCTGGGGTTGCGTGCATGACGGCGTGAAGCCCTATCCGGCGGCGCTCGACTGCCTGGCGCGGCTCCGCGACGCCGGCAAGGCTGTCGAGATCCTGTCCAACGCGCCGCGCCGGGCCAGCGAAGTCGAGGCCAAGCTGACCGAGATGGGGGTCGATCGTGCGCTCTATACCGGCGTCTACACTTCCGGCGAAGAGACCTGGAAATACCTGAAGACACGGCCCGATGGCTTGGGGCAGCGTCTCGGCCGGCGCGTCTACGCCATCATGCCGGAGCGCGATGCCGGTCTGATCGATGGGCTGGACCTGGAGCGGGTCGACGATGTCGGCGCGGCGAGCTTCCTGCTGGTGACCGGCGTCGAGGACGACAAGGCACAAGCCAAGGATTTCGACCCGGTGTTGCGGCTGGGCCTGAAGCAGAGCCTGCCGATGCTCTGCGCCAATCCGGACCTCATGGTGCATCGCGGCGGCGTCGAGGAGATCTGCGCCGGCGCGATCGCCCAGCGCTATGAGAATCTCGGCGGCCGCGTGGTCTATCACGGCAAGCCGCATGTGAAGATCTACGAAGCCATCTTCAAGGCAACCGGCATCGTCCGCGGCCGTGCGCTCGGCATCGGCGATTCCTACCGGACCGACGTGCGGGGCGCCAAGGATGCCGGCGCCAAGGGCCTGCTGGTCGCCGGCGGCATCCACCGCCGGGAATTGCTGTACGCCGCCAAGATCGACCCGAAGCAGCTCCGCGACCTGAACCGCGGCTTCGAGACCTTCCCCGATTACGGCATCCCGCTGCTCGCCTGGTAGCGGTGCGGGAGTGATCTGGCCGCGCGCCGGCTGCGTACCTAAGATACCCCGTGGGGACGGGGAGAAGAGACTTGGGCGAGAAATCGGTCACCTGGACCTGGCATTTCGACCGGCCACCGGCGGAGATCTGGCCCTTGCTGGCCGATACCGCGCGGGTCAACGAAGCAGCCAAGATCCCGAAACACGCGATCACTGAAATCCCGCAGCCCGACGGCAGCGTGCAGTATTTCGGCCGCGTGAAGATGGGGCCGTTTGATCTCAAATGGCGCGAGAAGCCCGTGAATTGGGTGAACGAGCAGTGGTTCGAGCATTGCCGCTTTTTCGAATCCGGCCCGCTGAAATCGCTCTGCGCCGAGCTGCGGCTCGAGCCCAGCGGCGAAGGCGCGATCGGTCATTACCGCATCACCGCGGAAGCGGCGAACCTGATCGGGCGGGTGATTCTGGCGACCGGCTTCTTCCCTTCCTCCGAGAAGACCTTCGGGCGCCTCGCCCGCGAGGCCAATGCCTTTGCCAAGGGCGAGACCGCGGCGCCGTTCAGCTATGAAGCGCCTGCGCCGAAGCCGGAAGTCGCGGCGCGGGTCGCGCGGATGGTGAAGGAGATCGAGGCCTCGGCGAACGGCCACGGCCTCGCGCAAAAGCTCGCCGATCATGTGCTCATCGCGCAGGAAGCCGACCTCTGGAGCATCCGGCCGCTGCAGCTCGCCCGCGCCTGGGACCGCCCGGCGCTGGAGGTGATCGAGCTCTGCCTGCAGGCGGTGCGCGCCGGCCTGCTGGAGTTGCGCTGGAATCTGCTCTGCCCGCGCTGCCGGGTCGCCAAGGCTTTTTCGGGCGGGCTCGACCGCCTGCCGGACGGCGCGCATTGCGGTTCCTGCAACATCGACTATGGCCGCGATTTCTCGAAGAACGTCGAGGCGAGCTTCCGGCCGGCCGAGGCGATCCGCGTGCTGGAGAGCGGTGAATACTGTCTCTGGGGTCCGGTCTCGACGCCGCATATCAAGCTGCAGATCGCGCTCGATCCCGGCGAGACGCGGGAGATCAAGGCACAGCTCTCCTTCGGTCCCTATCGCCTGCGCACCCTGGAAGTCGGCCCGGAATGCGACATCGACGCCGGCATCGAAGGCTTCCCCGCGGTGATCCTGGAGGACGATGCGGTGCGCGCCGGTGCGCCCGCCGCGCGCGGGATGATCCGGCTGGAGAACCGCAGCAAACGCTTGCTCACCGCGATCGTCGAGAGCCGCGCCTGGGTTGCGGATGCCTTGACCGCCGATCGCGTGACGGCACTGCAGGCGTTCCGCGATCTTTTCTCCGAGGACGTGCTGCGGCCGGGCGACGAGGTCAGCATCGGGCGCGTCACCCTGCTCTTCTCCGATCTCCGTGGTTCGACCGCGCTCTACCAGAAGATCGGCGACGCCACCGCCTATCACCTGGTGCGCGACCACTTCGCCTTCCTGGCGCAGACCATCCGCGATCATCAGGGCGCCATCGTGAAGACGATCGGCGACGCGGTGATGGCCGCCTTCGCAAGACCCGAGGATGGGCTGCAAGCGGCCGTCGAGATCCAGCGCCAGGTCGCCGCCTTCAACCGCGCGCATCCCGTGGGGGATGGAGACGCGGTCGCGATCAAACTGGGACTCCACCAGGGCCCCTGCATCGTGGTGACCCTGAACGACCGGCTCGACTATTTCGGCTCGACCGTGAATCTCGCGGCCCGGCTCCAAGGGCAGAGCAAGGGTCATGACATCGTCTTGAGCCGGGAGATCGCTGAAGACCCGGCGGTGGCGCCGATCCTGGAACGCCTCGCCGCCGAAGGCATGCCGGCGGAGGCCGACCAGGCGGCGCTCAAGGGCTTCGCCGAGCCGCTGGCTTTCCGGCGGCTGAACTTCCCCGGATAGATTTCGCTATTTGGCGTAGCGCCGAACCGCCGCGATCAGATCGGCGGCGCCGGCGTCGCGCTGTTCCTGGCTGAGCAGACCGCGTTCTCGATGGCACCGATCTGGCCGCCGATGCGGCGGATGCGCGCCAGCAACGACTCCCTGTTCCAGGGGGCCGCGATCCCCTGATTCTCCGGCCGGGGCTCTTCATACTCCAGATGTTCCAACGGCGCCTCCGCATCGGGGATGGGTAGAGGGGGAATGGGGTATCGTTGCGTTTTGTCGGGGTCCTGTCGGGGTTGGCCGGCGCGTGGGCGCAGGGCCTGCAGGACCTGAATGCCAAAGATTGTACCCGTTTTGTTCCTAGACGCCCACCGGTTTCGGCGACCGGACGCGCCGGCCGGGGAACGCGGCTCGATACAACTGATTAACCCTCGCCGGCCATACTGGGCGGGGCTCCGGGCGCTCGGCCGGAACCGGGTAGAGGGAATCAGGATCGTTAGAGCGTGACCGAAGCAGTCGGCATCGCCGGGAACAGCATGGACCGCGCCGCGAAGACGCGCGCGCTCTGCGAGCGTGCCCGCGACTCCAACGTCAACGAGAAGACGCTGCTGGCGACCGACTACCTCAACCACATCAACGAAATCGTCATGCTGTTCGACCTGGTGCCCGACGCGCCCGAATGCCTGGAGGATTGCAAGGCCTGGCAGCCGCTTTCCTACCAGGATCATTTCCGGGCGAGCCACATCGCTGACCGCGACCTCGCGATCGAGGCCTATGACTTCTCGCCGCCGGCCTACAGGGAGCCGTTCGACCAGCTGGTCGGCGAGATGAACCGGCTGGTCGCGATCAGCATCGAGAAGCTCGACGCCGCACTCGCCGAAGGCAACGAGGACGTGACCCGCATGATCGCCGAACGCGCCTCGCGCAATCTCCAGGACCTGATCGGCCAGGCCAGCGCCGTCATCCACGGCACCGACCACGCGGTCAACCAGGCGCAGATCGATGCGCTGATGGAGTTCTGACTCCGAACGACGCCGCTACGATGCGATCCTGCGGCTCTCGAAATGATCCGCGAGCGCTTCCGGCCGCGGCACCGCGATTCGCTCCATCTCCTTCGGCTCGAACTTGGTGAGGCCGCCGGCATAGGTGCGGCCTGAGCTCTGCGCCACGTTCTCGCGCAGGAAGGCGGCGAGCGCGTCAAGCAAGTCATCGTCCATCGCTTCGCGCGGGTAGAGGCCGTGGGCGATGTTGATGTGCCGGGCGCCGCAGAGATTGCGCACGAAGGCCGGCGGCCGGCGCGCCATGTAGGTGCACAGGATCGGCGCCGGGGCTTTGAGCTCCACCGCCCACCAGGCCTTGCGGTGCTGCGCGATGTAGCTGCGGTCGGCGCCCTGCGCGCGGGCCCAGGCGAGGAAACGTTCGATCGCCTCGTTGCGCACGGCGTCGAGATCGCGCGGCAGGTCGATCACCCGGCGCAGACGCGCGGGATCGCGCAGCACTTCGCCCACCCGCAATTCATGGGCCTTGGTGATCGAAGGGAACAGGAATTGCGGTGGCAGTCCGGCGCTGTGCGGGCCGGCGATCCAGACCGCATTGCCGCCGGTCACCTGGCCGCGGTGCACGCGGCAGATCTCGCCGAGTTCGACCCAGCCCGGCGGCACGGAGCGCGCGGGACGGGCGATACTGCTCCAGCGCGGCGTGGCGGCCAGTGCCGCGCGCGAAACATCTTCGCCGCTGGTGAGATCCATGAGCTTCGCCACCGATGACAGGCGGTCGATCCTCACCCGTTCCGGCCGCGCGCCGATCTCGAAGCCGGTGATGACCCCGGTGGTGACGGCGTCGGCGAAGGGCAGCGCCTTGGGGTCGAGCTGATGCAGCAGGGTGAGGCCCAGCTGCGCGGCCAGCAGCTGCCGCAGCGGCGCGCCGTAGTTCACGTCCAGCCATTCAGCGGCGGTGACGAAGCAACCGAGATCGCCGGGCTTGGCCAGCTCCAATGTCCTGAGGAAGAAGTGGAGATGCAGGCCCGCGAGCCGGCTGGCCACGACGCCGAACCGCCGCGCGGTCGCGGCATACCAATCCTTCCATTCAGGCGCGATGCCGTGATGGCGAAGATAGGGCGGATTGCCGATGAACAGGCTGCGGCCGGCGGCCGGCGGCAGAGCGAGGGCGCGATAGTCGCCGACCAGCACAAGCGCGCGATCCATCAGCCCGCGCGCGGCGAGGTTGGCGCGCAGCAACAGGGCGGCGAGCGGGTCGATCTCGATGCCGACCAATTGGGCGTCGGGAAAATGCGCCGCAGCCGCCAGCAGGAAGCGGCCCGAGCCGGCGCCGGGATCGACGACGCGGCTCGGCGCTTCGCCCGGCTGGCGCGCGCTCCAGGCCAGCATCGCCTTCACGATCTCGTGCGGCGTGTAGGTGGCGCCGAGGGCGCGCCGCGTCTTTGCCCCGCGGATCCGCGCGAAGGCCTCGCCCAAGGGATCGCCGCCGTTGGCGATTTCCGCCCGCAGCGCCGCAAGCCTTGCGCCAAGCGGTTCCGCTGCGATCTCCACCGCCAGCGCGCGCTCGGCCGGCGAAAGCGCGCGCCCAGGCCCGATCAGGGCCAGGGCAGCGGCGATTAGTGCAGGCTCGGTGTGAGGCAAAGCGGTTCCCCCATCTCGACTCGGATGCGGGTGATGGGTAAATTCCCGCCCAAGCTGTCGACCGCGATCGGGGATGTCAAGCGAACGCCCAGGGATTACACCCGGGGCCAGCGGTGGACGGGCCTGGAACCTTCGGATCATGCCGGACATTGGCGGATCGGGTTCCGACATATGGGGAGTAGCAGCATGCGTTTCGGCATCGGCACGATATCTCGGGTCCTGGTCCTGGCGGCGGTCGCCGCTCTGGCCACGGGCTGCGAGGGCAACGGCAACAAGATGAACACCTCGGGTCCGGGCGCCAATGCCGGCGACAACACCCGCATCGCGACCATTCCCGATGCGCCGGCCGCGGACACCGCCAGCCTGACGCCGGCGAACCAGACCTTCACCATCGCCAAGCATATCTGGGACGATTATCAGCTCTATCTCTCGCGGGTGGGGCGAATCGGCAACGGCTACTACGCCATCACCACGGATGGGATGGGCGGCGCCAGCTGGTCTTGCGGCGACGCGCTCTGCGGCGGCAGCTACAACGGCAAGGACCTGGCGATGGGCCAATGCCAGACCTCGAACCCGGGCAAGACCTGCATGATCTTCGCCAAGGACAACCATCCCCAGGTCAAATACGAAATCGCCCCATGACGCGCATCGCACTCATCGCCGCCGCGCTGCTGCTCGGCGGCCCGGCTTTCGCCCAGGACGCCGCCAAGATGCAGATCACCAAGGCGGCCTGGCAGGGCTATCAGCAATACCTGAGCAACGCGACCGACCAGCGCCATACCTTCTTCGCCATGTCGAAGGACGGCCAGAACTGGGGCCAGTCCGGCTGCCCCAAGGGCTCCTGCCCGCCGGACGAGCAGGTGAAGGCCAGCGCCATGAAGCGCTGCGAGCAGTTCAGCGCCGGCGTGCCCTGCCTGATCTTCGCCGAGGACCGCAACATCCTGGTCCCCTACGAGGTCAAGGAATACACCCTGTATGGGCAATAAAGCCTTAGAGATCAGGCCTTAAGGT